>JBDHZQ010000019.1:0-29992 GCA_039811945.1 Propionibacteriaceae bacterium | reverse complement strand
GGCTGCATCGCCGCCACGACGGACGCACCCGCGGCACCGGCCGCCGACGCCAGTTCGGGTGTCGCCGCGATCCCGACCGTGAACAAGGCGTACGACCCAGGCAGCGAACTGAGGGAGCCGTACGACGAACGCGCCAGTTCCCCGCCCAACTGACGCAATTCGATCGAGAGCAGCGGGCTGTCGTCGACGGTCAGCAACCGGGCCATGGCGGGATCGTCGAGTTCGCCCAGCAGAGCGTGATCGGTCACCGCGGGTGTCGGACCCTCGGGGTCGAGATGGATCCGCGTCGCCACGGAGGGCGGCACCGTGGCGAACGTATCGATCTCGGGTACCAAGGCCCGCAGTGGTTCCAAGCAGGCCGCCGCGTCGTCTCCGACGACGACGCCGTCGATCACGACCAGGCGTCGACCGCGCAGCGGCTCCGGGAGCTGAGGCAGCGGCGGGAGGTTCAGCAACCGGAATGCCGTACTCGCTTCTGGGGGTGCCGTACGGCCCCACGTCGTCCAGGCTGCGAGCACCTCCTCGGCTCGGCTGCGGTCCCAGGCGAGCATTCCCGCATAGACCTGCGGGTACGGCAAGAGGTCCAATTCCACGCTGGTCACGATTCCGAACGACCCTCCACCGCCATGCAAAGCCCAGAAGAGGTCGGGGTGATCCGTTGCCGACGCCGTCACTACCTCTCCCGTGGCGGTTACGACCTCCGCAGACCGGAGGGCGTCGGCCGCGAGCCCGTGGCGTCGCGAGTACCAGCCCAGCCCTCCACCGAGGACGTAGCCGATCAACGACGCGTCGGGCGAACTGCCGTGATTGACCGCGAGGCCGTGGGCCGCAGCGGCGGCTGATACCTCGTCGGCCAACGTGCCTGCACCGACCCGGGCGACCCGACGCTCGGGGTCGACGACGACGCTCGCGAGGCCCCGGAGCCGCACGAGGACGGTACCTGCCAGATCGGGCAGAGTGCCGGCATGGTGGCCAGTGGCCTGGGGGGCGACGAGCAGGCCGGCGGCGGCGCATCCGCGCACCAGGTCCTGGACGTCGGCGACGGTTCTCGGGTGAACGACTGCGGTCGGTCGCTGGTCGACCTCACACGCCCACGGCGTACGGGCCTCGTCAAAGCCGGCATCGCCCGGAAGCAATACCTGCCCGCCGCAGAGGGTACGCAGGTCCAACGAAGTGGTCATGCAGCCGATCCTGGACGAGGCGATCCGGATCGCACCATCCCACGCGATCAGGGACTTCCGAACCCCAGACATCTGGGGGTGGTGACACGCCGATCTCCGGGGCACACTCTCGCTCATGGGCATCATCGCCGAGCGCGCCCGGCGTGACATCGAGTTCCTGTCGCGCGCCGGTCTGGACTTGGAGTCCTTCATCACCGAATCGGTGGGGGCCCTCGATCGTGTCGTCCCGTCGATCGGATCCTGCCTCGGCACGCTCGACCCGGCGACCGGCATGATCACCGGTACGTACAAGTACGGTGCTCTGGCCGACGACCACGATCACGATCACGACGCAGAATGGTGCTTTCTGGAGTACGGCGAACCGGACGATACGTCGTACCAACGCCTCGGCCAGCGGAGTGTCGATGCCGTCGGGATGCACCTCGAGACTGGCGGGAGACTCGAAGCCAGCCCGCGGCTGGCGAAGCTGCTGGTTCCCGTGTACGGCGTCACCGACGAACTGCGCGTGGTCTTCCGCGAACGCGACGCAATCTGGGGCGGGCTGTGCCTCTTCCGTGCCGCTGATGCGCCGACGTTCGACGCCGGCGACGTGGCGTACGCCGCATCGCTATCAAGCCTGATCGCGCGTGGCATCAGGACCGGAATCCTGGTGAGGATCGCCCACCAGGACTGGGGAAGCCACGCCGGGCCGAGCGTCCTCATCATTTCCGCAGACGGCGAACTTCGCATGACGTCGCCCGGCACCATGCAACGGCTCGCCGAGATGTCCCACGGTCACCTCTCCGACCATCTCAAGGTCATCTTCGACAAGGCCGGCGTCCACAGCCGCCGCGAGCTCATCGCCAAGGTCTACGTCGACCAGTACGCGCCCCGGGCCGGGGGTCCACTCGGCACGTCAGGGGCATTCGCCGACCTGACGTGATCTCCCCGATGTGACAATCCCGTACCCAATCTCCCCCCAACGACACATGTGGCACGTTCAAACCCGATCGGCCCGCAGCTGGGAGGCAGAATTGGTACGCCGGAGCCAGCAGGACGGCCACGATGCCCACCTCGGAACCCCGAACAGGCCAAGCCGGCCGTCGGAATCTTTCGCGAGAAGCTGCTGTTCAAGGTCAACGGAGGTTGACACATGGCAACAGTTGAAATCACAAGCGCGAACTTCACGCAGACGATCGAGGATGCGGACACGATCCTCATCGACTTCTGGGCAGAGTGGTGCGGTCCGTGCCGCCGATTCGCCCCGGTGTTCGAGGCGGCGAGCGAGAAGCACCCCGACCTGACGTTCGGCAAGGTGGACACCGAAGCTCACCAGGACATCGCCCAGGGGCTGCAGATCACGTCGATCCCCACGCTGATGGTGATCAAGGGCGGGATGCTGCTCTACCGCGAGGCAGGGGCGCTCAACTCGAACCAGCTCGAAGGGCTGATCGAGGAGGTCAAGAAGGTGGACATCGACGAGTTGAAGAAGGAAGCAGCCAACGCCACCAGCGACAGCTGAGCTCTGAAGCCGTTCAGTCAGCCCCGGTCCGACCAGGCCGGGGCTGAGCCGTACCCGCTGGGACGGGTACGGCGACCTGGCCGGCGACGTTCGTGTCCGGGCTGAGCCGTACCCGCTGACCGAGCCGTACCCGCCTACTTGATGGCAATGATCCGGCGCATCGGAATCGCCAACTCGGCCTGGCCGTGAGTGAGCACTTCGCGTTCGAGGAACGCGATGGCACTTTCGGTGCGTTTCTGGCTGGTGGCGGGCAGGTACAGGGCCCTGACCATGAGTTCGGCGTCAGCTCGGGAGCGGATGGTCACCCGGTACCGCTCGCGCCCGTCCTCGATCTTGCGTAACCCGTACGACCGCAACGTCGCGGCGAAGTCGGTCAACTCCAGCGGCCCGGGGAAGCGTGGTGTCGTACCCAGCCGCTGCGCCAGCTGCAACCCGATCCGAAGGTCGGCCAAGGCCAGTGGGCGCACGGTCGGCGCCATGAACGCCATCAGCCCACCCGGTTTGAGCACGCGCGCGGTCTCCGCGAGCAGCTTCACCGTCGGCTGGACGACCACCATCCCCATGCTCGACGTGACCGCGTCGACGGACTCGTCGGCGATCGGCAGCGCGAGAGCATCGCCCCTGACCCAGGGACCCGGGCCGCGTTCGAGCGCCAAGTCGAGCTCGGCGGCGGAAAGATCCAGGCCGATCACCGTTCGGCCTGGCCGTTCGAGTTCCCGCGACATCGCACCCGACCCGCACGCAATGTCGAGCACCAGGCTCGCCCGGGCGGAGACGGCACGAGCGAGCCACCGGTACGGCGTATGCGACCCGTTGACCGCCCGCAGCAGCACTTGCTCCGCGACGCCGGCCCGGCTGCCGTGGAAAGCGTCGAGGTAGGCGTCCCAGTCGATGCCGAACCTGGAGACCATACACGTCCCTTCTAGGCCGGATGCGCCGACGAGTACCGCCGCAAGGCCTCGTTGATATCGCCACCGATCGTCCGGATGAGTCGCCCGGGACCGATCGACCGACCCGCCACCGCGCTCACGAGTGCACTCATCCCCGGCAAGGCCTCCCCTGCCTCGGGTTTGCCCTTCACGCTATCCGGCTGGGTCAACGGGTTGGAACCGTCTGCCCAGGGCGTGGTCAACCGCTCCCACGTTCGCAGCCATGCGGTCGAGATCTCCGTGGTCGACGGGACACCGAAGAAGTGTCCGACCGGCGCATGGTGCCGCAGCGACACGATCGCGCTGTCTTGGTAGATGAGCGCCAAGCGCACCCGAGCATCCAGATCGCGACGAGCCTCCCGAGTCCCCCGTACGGCCCACCGGCACGGGTGGGCACACGTCACCGAGACATCCGGACGCTCACCGGCATCGATCGTCTCGTGATTCATGGCGCACACGGCGAGCGCATTCCCTAATCGGGAGTGGAACTTGTCCAGATACGCGGTGTAGCCCGCGACGTCACCATCGCACGCGTTGAGCGATCGTCTTGCCGTCGCCCGGGCGGCCGAGGAGTGCGGGCAGTCGGAGGAAGCCGTACCCCACTTCTCGCCGACGCTGCCGCGCATCTTGAGCGGATCGCCGGCGTGTCCCAGGGCCGACTCCCAGGCCAGCAGCGGTAGGTACTCCCCGATCAAATGGGCCGTCACGACGATCTGCAACTGCTCGTGCCGACGCGCGCGGAGCTCGATGACTTCGAGCATGAGCTGGTACAGGTGGGTCAGGTTGCCCAGCGCCCCACGCTGGGGATCTCTCGGCTCGTGAGGGAACGAGGCTCCGTACAAGACCCTCGTCCAGGGTCGTCGAAATTCCGACCCGATCGGCCCGAAGTCCTCGGCGTCGAGATCGAGCACCCGCTTGGCCGCGATCGACAGCCGCTCGGCCATGACCAGGTCAGCCGGATCGACCCGCTGCGGCACCACGTCATGGATCACGGAGGCGAGGGCGTCGTACCAGTGGCCGTCCAACAATGCTTCGACGGCGCCCCGATTGGGCATCAGCGATCCGAGCGATCGGTAGAGCGCAGTTCGGGGAAGTCCTCGTACCTGTGCTCCGCCCCCGGCTCGCCCGGACGGTCCTCGGGCGCCATGTGCTCCCGGGCTCGCAAGGCCACCCGCCGGATCTTCCCCGAGATGGTCTTCGGAAGGTCGGTGAACTCCAGCCGCCGCACCCGCAGGTACGGCGCCAGCCGCTCCTTCGCATGTTCCAGGATGGCCAGGGCGGTTTCTCGGGTCTGCTCCCAACCAGGGGCAAGGACGATATAGGCCTTGGGTACGGCCAGACGAACCGGATCCGGGGAGGGTACGACGGCCGCCTCCGCGACAGCCGGGTGCTCCATCAACACGCTCTCGAGCTCGAACGGCGACACCTTGTAGTCCGACGCCTTGAACACGTCGTCGTTGCGGCCGACGTAGGTGATGTACCCGTCGTCGTCCACGCTGACCAGGTCACCGGTGTGGTACAGACCATCGAAGATCGTGGCTGCCTCCAGAACTGGATCCCCCACGTAGCGGGTCATCAGGTTGAGCGGTCGCGGTTCGACGCCAACGCAGATCTCGCCGTGGCTCGCGATCTCGCTGGTCTCGGGATCGACGACCACCACCGGAACACCCGGCAGGGGCCGTCCCATCGAGCCTGGCTTGACGATCTCGCCGGGTACGTTGCCGACCAGCGCGGTGGTCTCGGTCTGGCCGAAGCCGTCGCGGATCGTCAGGCCCCAGGCGGTCTTGACCTTCCCGATGACCTCCGGATTCAGTGGCTCTCCGGCCCCGACAATCTCGCGCAATGCATGAGGACGATCACCCAGGTCGGCCAGGATCATCATCCGCCACACGGTCGGTGGTGCGCAGAAAGTGGCGACCCCCACCTCGCGCAACTGGTCCAGCATGGAGGCAGCGTTGAAGCGCCCGTAGTTGTACGCGAAGATCGTCGCCTCGGCCAGCCACGGTGAGAAGAAACTCGACCAGGCGTGCTTGCCCCAACCGGGCGAACTGATGTTCAAGTGGATGTCGCCGGGCCGGACGCCGATGTAGTACATCGTCGACAGGTGTCCCACGGGATAGCTGATCTGGCTGTGCTCGACCAGCTTCGGCACCTTGGTGGTGCCCGAGGTGAAGTAGTAGAGACACGGATCGCCGGCCTCAGTCACGACGGAATGAGGCGCCGCGCCGCTGCGCTCCGCGTCGCGCATCGAGATCCACCCGTCGGGAGCATCGCCGGCCGCGATCTTGAGCAGGTCGGGCGCCGCCTGGTCGAGGTTGGCCGCGTCGCTGTCGTTGGCGATGACCGCCCGTACCCGCGCCCGGTCCAGGCGATCGACCAGGTCGTCGCCGCTGACGGCCGACGACGTGGGCAAGATGACGGCACCGACCTTCATCAGCGCGAGCATGGCGTCCCACAACTCGACCTGGTTGGTCAGCATCAGCATCACCGTGTCACCGCGGCCGATGCCGTGGCTGGTGAGCCAATGACCGAGGCGATCGGACCTGGTCACCAGTTCGCCGTACGTGTAACGGGCTTCGGTGCCGTCCTCTTCGCGAATCCACAAGGCGATGTCGTCCCGGTCGCGGCCGATCGCGTCGAACCAGTCGACCGCCCAGTTGAAGGGTCCCTCGATCCCCGGCCAGTGGAACGCCGATGGTGTGCCGCACAGCAGTTCGTCACGTGCCTTGCGGATCTTCTCCGTCGCCTCCGACATGCCCGACCCCTCTCGTCGCTGGGCAGGCTATCGCGCCTCGTCCTCGCGCGGACCCGTCACACCCGACTGACGAACAGGCCCTCGCTGACATCAGCCGGGAGCACGGCGTGACCAGCCTCGGTGCGCACGGCGACGCCGGTCGGAACTTCGCTGACCGCTACCGTGGCGCCCGGCACCACACCGATCCTGACCAGTTCTGCCATGGACGCCTCCTGCTGGAGATGCTCCCCCAACCGCCTGACGACCACGGTCACCGGATCTGGGCCGACCACGTCCGACAGGGGCTGATTTCCCTCCCGAAACTGCGCCAGAGCCTGGCGCCCAGCGTCTGCGGTCTCCGGGATCGGGTTTCCGAACGGCGACGTGTGCGGGTCGTCCAACAAGAGCGCGAGGCGCTGCTCGACGGCCGACGACACGACGTGCTCCCATCGACAGGCCTCGTCGTGCACGAGCTGCAGGTCGAGGCCGATGACGTCGACGAGGAGCCGTTCGACCAGGCGATGTCGGCGCATGACGTCCACGGCCATGGCGTGGCCCTCGTCACTGAGGTGGATCAGCCGGTCGTCGTCGATCGACAACAGCCCGTCACGCTCCATGCGGGCGACGGTTTGCGACACCGTCGGACCGCTGTGATGCAGCCGCTCCGCGATCCGCGCCCGCCGAGGCGGGACGCCTTCTTCGATCAACTCGTAAATCGTGCGGAGGTACATCTCCGTCGTGTCGATCAGTTGGCTCATTCCCACCTCCTTGGTTGGGGCAGCCTATCGATCGTTGCGTTGTCGGTGCCGGTCCCGGCATGGTGAGACCGTGGCCGTGTCGCGGAGGGTCCTCGTGCCTGCAGAACGTCTGCAGCCCTTTCGGGACGGGTTCGAGCGTCGGCACGGCATCGTGACCGTCCTGCCAGGTCAGGACGGCACTGTGACCTTCTCCGCTCCCGACGGCGCGGAGGCCGTCTTGCACCTTCGCTACCCCGAGGTACGGCTCGACAGCGATCCGTGGTCAGCTTTCCGTTCGGCTGCCCAGCAGCCTCGCCGACTGGCGCTGATCGCAGTCCGTCGCGAACGTCACGCGCTGGGGATCTGGGACGGGGACCGCCTCGCCGCGTCGAAGACCGACCGCCACTACGTGCAGGGCCGGACCAAGGCCGGTGGCTGGTCGCAGCAGCGATTCGCCCGCCGACGGGACAACCAGGCCAGGCACGCCTTCGAATCGGCCGCCGACGACGCTGCCACACTGCTGGAGCCCGAGGCGGCGGACCTGTACGGGGTTGTGCTCGCGGGCGACGGCCGTGGTCTGAACGCCGTGCTCGGCGACCCTCGCTGCCGGATGTTGGCTGCCCTCGCCGCATCCCGGCCGCTCGAACGCCTCGGCGTCGCCGACCCGACCCGCGAGGCGCTCATCGACCTGGCCGGGCGCTTCAGGTCGGCTGTCGTGGACTTGAACGAGCTGGCCTGAGGAAGTTCCCTGAGGACGGAAAGTCAGCGCCTCAGGGCAGTGACGACCCCGGCGGCCAGCGCGAGGACGATGGCCCCTCCGATCGCCACCATGGTGCCGGTCTGGTTTGCCTTCTCGCCTTCGATCGGAGCGGCGGACTCGCCACTCGCGGCGGCCGTGGGTTCAGCCGTACCCGAACCGCTCGCGGACGCGCTCACCGACGGGCTGCCGGAGCCCTGCGCGCCAGGCCCCGGCGCGATGAAGACCGGCGAGCCCACGCCCTGGCCGGACAACATGTACTGCGAATCGTTGAGCGATCCGGTGACGCCACGAGCGCCTGCCTGCTCGGGCGTGGTCGCGCGAGCGGTCACCGTGAACCCGGTCGGTTGGACGGCAACGAGTTCGGTCGCCGTGCGCAGGATCAGTAATCCCGCGTCGAAGGTGCCGCCGACCACGCCTGCCGGGCCGTCGCCCACCTTGGTCAGACGATTCGTGGCCGTGGCGGAAGGCTGAGCGGGGGCAGCGAAGATCTGCCCCGACTCCATCACCACGTAGAGCTGGGTGGCGGGCCCGACCAAGATCGCAACCGGCACCTGCTTGGTGTCGGAGTAGGCGAAATCCCACGACCGGAACGCGATCTGAGCGTTGGCCAGGGTGGCAGCCGGTGTGACGTACGACACCTGCAACGTTCCCGCCGACTGACGATCGCCGACGAAGACCCGCCCGCCGTCGTAGGCGATCGCGAACGTGTCCGTCGCGGCCAACTGGTAGGTGAGCCGAGCGGCGACCGAGCCGTCGGGTGCGACCGCATAGATGGCGGTCGATGCCGACTTGCCGGCGTTCGACGTCCAGTAGACGCGATGCTCGCCGTCGACGGCCAACCCCACCGGGGCCGTGATCCGCGAGTCGGAGAACGTGAAGGCGACCGTCGCCGCGGCTGCGGCAGGCGCCAGGGTCACGCCGAGTACGAGCGTGACGAACAGCGCCGCGAGGAGCCGTGAGAGGTGCGTGACGGGTCCCACGAACGTGCAGCGTACGCGCTACGAGAGCAATCGACCCGCAACGACAAGCAGAACAAGACCCAGCAATACGGCGGTCACGATGATGCGCCTGGTCCTCGGGGTCACCAGCTCAGCGTAGGCGCGCGCCAAACGCACCACGCCGACCGGCCCGAGCGAGCACAGCCCACGAGCCGGGCCACTGGGCTACCGTGGCCCAATGGGCGAGATCAAGCTCTGGGCGATCGGGATCGCAGAAGTGCGTGAGATGTTCGCCGCGTCGCACGCCCTGACCCGCGAACTCGTCGCGCACTCTGACCTCCACGTGCCCCCGACCCGGAAGCTCCCGGGCCTGCTCGGCAAGCTTGGCCCGTTGCTGAGGGTCGCTCCCGACGCACCGGTCGTCCCGGCCGACCGGCCCACCCGTGCCGATGCCGACAACCTCCTGCAGGGTCGGTTCGTGAGTGCCGATCGGTTGGACGTGTCGTGGGGGCTCGTTGAGGAATGGCTGGCATATCGCGCCTGGTCACACCACGTCTTACGTCTCGACGAGCGGTCCGCCGACGCCCTCGACTTCGACCTGGCGAGAGCGGGCGTCGCGTCCCGGTACGGCGTACGTCACTTCTGGAGCAGGGACGCCAGCCTGCCGCTGCGTCCGATTCCTGGCATGCACGTGGGCTACCTCAGGTACGGCACCGCCGTCGACGTGGCCGACGCATGGAGCGACGGCCTCCGCGCGGTTGAAGCCCCGTCGCACGAGGCCGCCGCAGAACTCGTCAGATGGCTGGCCGAACTGCCGCACTGGTCGGGCGAAGCAGCAGGGGCCGGCCGGCCGCAGCCGGACGTGGTCACCATCGCCCGACTGTGACCGCGACCGGCCCACGTGATCGGGTGAGTCAGCCCAGCCAGTGCATGATCAGGCCCTGCGCAAAGTAGACGACGAACAGCGCTGCCACCGCGATCAGGAGTGGGTGCAGTTCGCGGCCCTTGCCGCGGAAGAGCTTGATCGCCGCGTACAGCACGAAGCCGGCGCCGATTCCGTTGGTGATGGAGTAGGTGAACGGCATCAGCACCATGGTCACGAAGGCGGGAACGCCGTCTTCGATGTTCGACCAGTCGATCTCGCCGACCTGGGTCAGCATGAGAAAGCCGACGAAGAACAGCACCGGGGCCACAGCCTCCGACGGCACCAGGTTCACGAGCGGGGCCAAGAAGACGGCCACCAGGAAACCGGCACCGGTCACGACCGACGCCAAGCCGGTCTTCGCGCCCTCCCCGACGCCCGCAGCCGACTCGATGTAGCTGGTGTTCGACGACACCGACCCCATACCGCCGGCGATCGCAGCGATCGAGTCGACGAGCAAGACCTCCTGAACGTGTGGCGGGTTTCCGACCTTGTCGAGAATCCCGGCTTCGCTTCCCACGGCCACGATCGTGCCCATCGTGTCGAAGAAGTCGGCGAGCAGCAGCGCGAAGATCGTCATCACGACGCTGATCACCACGGTCGGCCCGCCGGCGAAGCCACCGAACAGGTCGAACTTGCCCAGCAGGGAAAGATCGGGAACGTCGAACAGGCTGCCTTTGATGGCGGGAACGTTCAGCATCCAGCCGGTGGGGTTGGTCTTCACCCCGTCGAAGTTCGGTCCGTTCTTGACCACTGCCTCGATGATCACGGCCAGCACCGTCGCGCCCAGGATCGCGATCAGCATCGAACCCTTGACCTTGCGGGCGTACAGGCCGATCAGCAGGAACAGGCCGATCAGGAAGACGAGCGTCGGCCAACCGAACAGGTGGCCGTTGATGCCAAGTTCGACGGGAGGCGCGCCCTGCGGCTTCCGCACGATTCCTGAGTCCATCAACCCCACGAAGGCGATGAACAGGCCGATGCCGACCGAGATGGCCGTGCGCAGAGGCCGCGGGACTGCCTTGAAGACGGCCTTCCGGAACCCGGTGAGCACGAGGATGGTGATCAGGATGCCTTCCCACACGATGAGACCCATCGCCTGGGGCCAGGTCATGGTCGGGGCGATGACGTACGCCAGCAGCGCGTTCAAGCCGAGGCCGGTCGCGAGACCGATCGGGAACCGGCCCCACACGCCCATCAGGATCGTCATCACGCCCGCGATCAGCGCGGTGGCCGCCGCCACCATGGCGATGGAGGTACCGACGTTGGCGCCGATCACCTGGCCGGCCGCGTCGAGTTTCGGCTGGCCGGAGATCAGGTTGCCGGCCTTGTCGGTCGTCGTGCCGATGATCAGCGGGTTGAGCGCGATGATGTAGGCCATCGTGAAGAAGGTGACCAGACCGCCCCGGACTTCCGCCGAGACAGTCGAACCACGGCGAGTAATTTCGAACCAGCGATCCAGCGCGCTTCGCTGAGGCGGCTGCTGCGTCGGCAGCACAGCCGCTCTGGGGGACTTTGAAACCATCCATCTCTCCTTGCGTGAGGCCGGCAGCAGCCTAGAGAACAGACCGCACGGGTTCGTCCATCGGGCCCGGGAGTCCGTACAGTGGACGACGTGTCCGATCTGCTGCGCCGTCTGGGGCCGGCTCAGGCACCCGTGGCGCCAGTGGACGAGGACGGCATCGTCGCCACGATCGTCGGCCTCGGGATTTTCACAGTGGGCGGCATCGTGCTCGCGCTTCGGTACGACTGGCTGGTCGGCCGGCACCTCGAATGGTGGTTATGGGTCGCTGCGACAGGGGTCGCGATCGGCCTGACGAGTCTGCTGTTCTTGCGGTGGCGCAAGGGGCGTCGAACATCGAAAGCGGACACCGATCCGGCTGCGGGCGCCCCAGTCCCGGTCGAAGTGGCCACGGAAGAACCGGCCAGGCAACGCGAACAAGCCTGACCAGTTCCTCAGTCGAAGAGCGCGGGGTCGATCGTGATCGTGTCCCAGACGGGTTGGGGAAGACCGGGGGCCGGCTCGGGGACCACGTCGGAATGGGCTCCGCACCCGTGATCGGTCGTCACCACTCGACCGTCGGAGGGTGACTGCCCGTTGGCGCATGCTCCGAAGGACATCCCCAGTGCGCCGCGGAGCCGTACGAAGAACGCGCAACTCCCGCACGGAGCCGGAGCCTGACGAGCGATCGCAGCGTCGGGGCCGGATTCGGATTCGACCCAGCGCTCGGCCGCCTCTGCCCGTCCGACGTCGGAGAGAACCCGCTCCCGGCCCAGTCCCAGTTCGTGAACGACGGCGCGGACGGCGACAGGGTCGACGTCTCCGATGTCGCTCCCGCCGGTGTAGCCGGGCATCACCCGAGGATCCGATTCCCCGAGCGGGAGCAACATGCCGGGCGCGAGGTCGTCGGCGTGCACGCGCGCCGACCACGGCACCCAGGCAGGTGCCAGAAGAGCGGTCTCGCCGGGCAACAAGGTGACCTCCGTGACGGTGGGCACCTTGGCCCGCGAGGCACGGACGAGTGTCACGGCCCAGCGCCACCCGGAGTAGGCCGGATGCGGGCACGCGAACGCATGGGTGACGATCCGGTCACCTTCCGCCAAGGGTCCCTCGTAGTCGCCGACCCCAAAGTCACCTGCCGTCTCGGTCGCCGCGGCCCGGGCGAGGTCGACCGCTGACGCGGTGACGGTGTCGGTCTTCGAAGGGCTCATGGGCTACAACTCGAGTTCGTCCGCGACGGCCCGCAGCATCTGCGCGACCTTCTGAGCCGTCTTCGGGTCGGGGTGGCGTCCTCGCCGGTATCCGTTGCCGAGATGGTCCAGCATCTTGATGAGGTCTTCGGAGATGACCGCCAGTTGCTCGGGAGACTTGCGCTGCGCCTTGGATAGTGAGGGCGGTGCCTCGATCACGCGCAACGACAGGGCCTGTTCGCCCTTGCGACCCTCGACGACGCCGAACTCGACCTTCTGACCGGGCTTCAACGTGGTGACGCCGGGGGGCAGGACCGAAGCCCGTACGTACACGTCCCCGCCCTCGTCCTTGGTCAGGAAGCCGAAGCCCTTCTCCGCGTCGTAGAAGCGCACCTTGCCAACTGGCACTTCCAACACCCCGATCGATCGTTGTGGTCTGAACTGATCCCCTGGTCCCCAGGCGTGGGACAACCCTATCGGCGCGGCCAAGCTGCGGCCAGGAGGTTGCCGACGAGTAGCCTGGGGGGATGGCTGACTGGCAGGACGGACCGGAATACGCGCCGAGGCTTCGCCCCGCGGCATTCGCCGCTCCAGTCGTCGCGCCGCTGGCCAGTGCGCCCCCCGTGGTCGATCCGTCGGCCGGGGCGCCCCGCCGGCCGCCGACCGGGTACGAAGTGTCGGCCGAAGCCGTACCCGCATTAGCTTCGCTGGTGCCGACGACCGGTCCGACGCGCAACCCCCAGCAACCCTTCGACGTCGTCTCCGCCGTCGTCACCACGCCCTCGGCGTGGCAGTCGGTGCACTCGGTCGCGGGCGTCGCCTCGCCGCCACCCCCCGCCGTGGGCGCACAGCCGGTCTGGTCACCGGATCAAGCCATCGCCCCGGTCTATGCCCCGCCCCCGCCCATGCAGGGTTTTCCGGCTCCCGGTACGCCTCAGTGGTTCGGGCCCGGCGCCGACTACCAGTCGTCGGCCAACCAGATCCCGCTGACCGTGGCGAACGTCGTGCAGGCGGCGTCGTACGGACTGTTGATCACACTCGTTCTGAGCGGCATCGTCTCCGCCCTCGCCCCCATCGTGATCGTGGTGGCCTACTTCCTCACCACGCAGGTCGCCTATCGGCGCTCGTGGACCCGGATCGGGTTCTACGTCTCGTTCGGTCTGATCACTTTGTTCGCCCTGCCGGACCTGATCGCGTTCGACGTGACGAGCGCCTGGGGCAGTGCGGGGGTGGCCGCAGCGGTCTGCTCGTGGCTGCTGATCGGATTCGTGCTGGTGCTGCAATACGTCGGCATCCGGAACGGCGAGCGTCCCCAGCTCTGAGGAAACGGCCAGTCTCCGGGACTGGGCTCAGCGCTCGGCGTACCCCTCCGAGACCCCGACCGTGCTTTCTTCGACTTCGCCGAGATCGACCGGCCAGGCCTCGGTGTGGTCGGCCAGCTCCACCAATCGCGCCACGTCCCTCGGCCAGACAGGAATCGAGTCGTGGTCGCCGACCCGAAGCCAGGCTGACCCGGTGACGGTGAGTTGCTCGTCTTCGGTGTGCCCGGTGACGTCGGGTACGAACGGGGCCGGTACGTCGATCACGAAGAACGCTTCGTCCTGCCAGGTCACCTGGTCGCTGTAGCCGTGCACGACGGTCCGGAAGGCGATCGGTCCGCGGAAGTCGTCCGGCCTGGCCTGCCAGCCTGTCTCCTCCGCCAACTCGCGGGCCGCCGCGGTCAGCCAGGTCTCGCCCTCGTCCACCCCTCCGCCAGGAGTCATCCACCACTCGGCACCCGCGAGACCGGGATCGGTATCCCGGAAGAACAGCAACTGCTCACCTGCCCGCAGCAGGATTCGCACGGCCGTACGGCGCTTCGTCGGCCGCTCGTCGGGGGGTACGGCAGACCCGCGGGTCCGGAACCTGGTTTCCTCAGCCACGGTGGGCAGTGTAGGGATGGCCGATCGACGTTGCCTACGGTGAACCCATGCCACTGCCAGTCCTCGGACACCTCGAGTCGTTGCCGGCTCTCGACCACCTGCATCTGGTCGCGGACCCGACCGCCGTATTCCTGAGCCGTTGGCCGTACACCTCCCAGCTTGCCGTCACCGAGATCGATCCGAGCCTCGCCGACACGACCGAGTTGACCGCGGCGTTCGACCTGCCTCTGGAGGCATCGGGGAACTGCGTGGTCGTGTCCGGCCGACGGGGAGGCGAGGAGCGGATCGCCGCCTGCGTCGTGCCTGCGGACACGCGCGCTGACGTGAACAACCTGGTCAGACGCAGGTTGGACGTACGGAAGGCCACGTTCCTAGCCATGGAGCGAGCCGTCGAGTTGACGGGGATGGAGTACGGCGGCATCACTCCGGTGGGCCTGCCGACCGAGTGGCTCGTGCTGGTGGACGCCTCGCTGCTGACGACCCCGGTCGTCTGCGTGGGCTCGGGAGTCCGGCGCTCGAAACTGCTCCTCCCCGGAGAGCTCTTGGCCGAGTTGCCCGGTGTCGAGGTGGTCGACGGACTCGGCCGGTAACGCGTCGATCGCCCCGTGTCTGCGCCGGCGATCGACGCGCTAAGGAAGCGCTTCTTTAGATCCAGATCCGGGTGAACACCTCGTCGACGAGGTCGTCGAAGAGGCCGAGTTCCCACGCGACGTCCAGCGCCGTGTAGCGGGAGCGGTAGTACATCGCCCGCGGGAACATCGCCCTCACGTCGTCGTACGTCAGGCCGATGCTCTGGGGTTCGTACGGCGCACCCGCCTGTTGGAGCATGTTGCTGAGCTCCGCCGTACCCACGAGTTGGGTGCGACAACGCTCGGCGACCCCGGGCCACTCGTCGACCAACGGGTGCAGGCGAGCCACGAGGTCGTCGCCGCTGACGTACTTCGCCCGGGTCTCCCGTACGGCATGATCGGCCAGGGCTCCGTCGAAGACGGACCTGATCTCGGCCTCGATCTGCTCCCACGGTTGACGCCGGGCAGCCGCAGCCGCCAGGTCGACGCCGGCCAGGTCCCGGCCGAGCAACGCCTCGTAGAAGGCACACATGGCCAGCGATCCGATCGCCACTTTGTCTCCGTGCGACAGAGGCGGATCCTGGTCGGCTCCCAGGTGCTCCAATTCCCAGAGATGACTGAAGTAGTGCTCGGCTCCGGACGCGGGTCGCGTGCCGCCGTACGCCTGCATGGCCAGGCCGGACAGACAGAGCCCTTCGACGAGACCGGCAAAGGCGTCGGGATCGCCGGCCGCCAGGTCCGCCGGGCGCGACAGGGCAGTGGCGACGCCCGACTGCACCATGTGCCACACGTCGGGGTCGATCGGCTCGACCCCGGTCACGTCGGCGAGGATCCAGTCGGCACCGCCGGGAATCTTGGCGACCAGATCCCCGTACCCCGACGCCGTGAGGAAGGCCGGTGCTGCCGCGATCACGTCGAGATCCATGACCACCACGACCGGGGCCTTGCAGTTCTTGGTGGCCTTGACGCCGTTCTCGCTCATGGAAGCACCCGCCCCCGCATAGCCGTCCATCGAGGCTGCGGTACCGACGACTGCGTAGTCTCGCCCGGATTCGAAGGCCGCGACTTTCACCAGGTCGTTGACGGTGCCCGAACCGAGGGCGACGGGCAGGGCGTTGCCGAGCGCGGATTCGACGGCACGGCTGTTGTCGTAGGACGCCGACAGGGTGGGCTGGGCGGGAAATACCAACGCGGGTACGACATTCGCGCCGGCGTCGACCAATCTGGTGGTCAGAACGTCACCTGCCACGGCCCACGTGTTGTCGTCGGCAACGATCCGGAACGGACCGGAGCCGAGTTGGGCCACGATCCGCCGGCCGGCTTCGGCCAGCACGCCCCGGCCTACCGCCACGTCACGAGTGTGCGTGGCGCGCGTCAACGCGCCGGCGAGCACCCCGGTGCTCCCGTCCTGTGCCGCATCCGTCATGAATGCCATGATCCCTGAACACGGGACGGCGACGGAAGCAAAGCCGCACACCAGGACCACCTGGCAGGCTTGCGTGCAGTCCCCCACAGGAGGAGGTGCCGTGACCGGTCCGGACGTCTGGTACGACGCCTACGTGTTCGACCTCGACGGCACGATCTATCTGGGCGACCGGCTGCTGCCCGGGGCCCAACGGCTCGTCGAGACGTTGCGCGAGTCGGGCAAGATCGTGAAGTTCCTCTCCAACAACCCCACCCTGGATCCCGTCCAGCACCAGCAGAAGCTCGACCGTCTCGGCCTGCCCACCCCGTTGTCCGACATCGCGAACACCATCGTCACCACGACGCGGTGGTTGACCGAGCACCAGCCCGACGCCGTGTTGTTCGTGGTCGGCGAGGCACCACTGCAGAATGCCTTGCGAGCGGCCGGTTTCCGGTTGTCGGAGGACCCAGCGGAGATCGACGTCGTGGTCGCCTCGTACGACCGGACCTTCGACTATCGCAAACTCCAGATCGCCTTCGACGCCCTCTGGTTCCATCGCCGCGGGTCCCTGATCCAGACCAACCCCGACCGGTTCTGCCCGTTTCCCGGTGGCCGCGGTGAGCCCGATTGCGCGGCGATCACCGCGGCGATCGAGGCGTGCACGGGTGTCACCTGCCAGGTGAGCCTCGGCAAACCGTCGCCGATGATGCTGACCGAGGCGTTGCGCGGCCACGACCTCCAGCCGGCCCAGTGCCTCATGGTCGGCGATCGCCTCCAGACCGATATCCGCATGGCCACCGACTGCGGCATGGCCTCCGCCCTCGTCCTGACCGGCGAATCGACCCGTGCCGACGTCGAGGCGTTGCCCGCCGAACAGCGGCCGACGTACGTGGTGGATCGCATCGACGCGCTGCTGCCGAAGTGACGTTCACGCCCCCGTACCCACCCAGGTCGCGTGCAGACGTACCCCGACAGGGATCGACACGCTGACGAATCGGGGCGTACGGTAGCCCGTCCCCACGTCACCTGCGAGGAAGGTGTTCGCCGTGCCCGAAGACCAACCAGCATCTAGCTACCCCGACGTTGTCCTGGAGTCGGAACGTCGACATCTGCGTGAATCGCGCGCAGCCCTGCATCAGATGCGCGAGGAAGCCGCCGCCCAGACCGCCATCGGCGGCGACGCTGTGAGCCAGCAGTATCTGCGGCAGGCCCTGTACCGACGGATGCGGTCGCTGGAAGACGACCCCTCCGTGCCCCTGTTCTTCGGTCGCCTCGACTACGCGACCGCTCTCGGTGCGGAGCTGGACGAGAGGCTCTACATCGGTCGGCGACACGTCACGGGCGAGGTCGGCGGCGAGCCGCTGGTCGTCGATTGGCGCGCGAGGATGTCGTTGCCGTTCTACCGCGCGCGGCCGGGCGACCCGATGGGGGTCGCGATGCGGCGCCGGTTCGGTTTCGGATCGGGCGAGATCACGGCGTACGAAGACGAGGACCTGACCCGTTCCGGCGGAGGGAGTTCCGACCTCCTCGCCGACGAGATCGAGCGGCCTCGAACCGGCCCCATGCGCGACATCGTCGCGACGATCCAGCCCGACCAGGACGTGCTCGTGCGCACGGACCTCGACACCTCGCTATGCATTCAAGGGGCGCCGGGTACGGGCAAGACCGCGGTCGGGCTCCACCGAGCGGCGTATCTGCTGTACGCCTTCCGCGACCAGCTCTCGCGCCAGGGTGTCCTGGTGGTCGGCCCGAACGAGTCGTTCCTCGGCTACATCGGCGACGTGCTGCCTGCGCTCGGCGAGATCGACGCCAGGCAGACGACGGCCGAGTCGCTGCTGACCGGGGCCACGGGGGTACGGGTGCGTGGCTCCGACCCGCCTGCGACCGCCCTGCTCAAAGGCGATGCCCGGCTGGCGACCGTGCTGGCCCGCGCGGTCTGGAGTCACCTGGGATCGCCGACCGCACCGTTGGCCGTACCCCGAGGATCCCGGACGTTCCGCGTGCCGAGCAGCCGGATCGCCGCCGCCATGGCGTCGTTGCGCGAGCGGGGGATTCGGTACGACGCGGGCCGCCGACTGCTCCCCCCACGACTCGCCCACGAGATCCTGGTCAAGATGGAGGCCGAGGGAGACTCCCCCGACGACCGCGTTCAGGATGCGGTGGCCAGGTCGAAGCCGATCCGCGACCTGGTCGCGTCGGTGTGGCCGGCCCTCACGCCGACGGGTGTGCTGTGGCGGCTGCTGTCCGATTCCGATTTCCTCGCCGCGTCGGCCGAAGGCGTGCTGGACGACCAGGAACAGCGGAGGCTGCTGTGGTCGACGCCTCCCCGTACCCCCGGCTCCGCCCGCTGGTCGGTGGCCGACGTCGCCCTGCTCGACGAGCTCGCCGACCTGCTGAATCGCACCGGATCGCTGGGGCATGTCATCGTCGACGAGGCCCAGGATCTCTCCCCCATGGCGCTGCGAGCCGTCGGCCGGCGCGCCGCGACCGGGTCGATCACCGTCTTGGGCGACCTCGCCCAGGCCACCACACCGTGGGGATCGCGCGACTGGGCTGTGGCTCTGGCCCACCTCGGCAAGCCCGACGCAGGCGTTTCCGAGCTCACGGAGGGGTTCCGGGTGCCGGCGTCGGTGATCGAGTACGCAGCTCGGCTGCTGCCGTCGATCGCGCCGGCGCTCAAGCCGCCGGTGTCGGTACGACGATCCCGCGGCGACTTGGACCTTCGCCAGGTGGCCAAGTCGTCGAGTGCAGTGGGACGTACGGTGGCTGAACTGATCGATCGATCCGGAACCATCGGGGTGATCGTGCCGGACTCCCAGTTGGCCGCCGCCCGTACGTCGCTGACCAGATCGGCCGTCGACTTCCGAGAACTCGGCCACGGCGACGACGTGCACTCATTCGAGACCAGAGTCGACCTCGTACCCGCAACCCTCGCCAAAGGCCTCGAGTTCGACCACGTGGTGCTGGCAGATCCGGCGTCCCTCGTCACCGCCGAGGACGACGAGGTCACCGGACTCCGCCGCCTCTACGTCGCGCTGACCAGGGCGGTCACCAGTCTGGTCGTGCTCCATCACGGGGACCTGCCGGCACAACTGGAAGGCCCGGTCCGTACGCAAACTGCCTCTGAGCGTGACCCCGATCGGATTTGAACGAACAAAACGCCGCTTTGAGGGCAGTTCGCGTGCGCGCCTTCGCGGGGGCCTCGACTTGACACGGGACGATTGAAACCGTGAGCGGAGTGCTAGAGGTGGTCGTCCTGCACGCCGCCGACGCAGAGCGGGCGGCTGACGGCGGTGCGGACCGGGTGGAGCTCGTCGGTTCGATGTCAGAAGGCGGGCTGTCGCCCGAGCCGAGTCTCGTGCGCGACGTACGGCGAGCCACCACGATCCAGCTCCGGGTCATGCTGCGTCTGAGGGGCGGCTTCGGCACCGACGGCGCCGAGACGACCAGGCTGAAGGGGTTGGCCTCGTCGTACCTGGATGCCGGCGCCGACGGCATCGTGATGGGTTTTCTCAACGGTCACAACGATGTTGATCGCGAAGTCTGTGCAGAGTTGGCCTCCGACGGCGGCTGGCCGTGGACCTTTCATCGCGCCATCGACTCCGCCCTCGACGTCGACCGAGCCTGGCGCGCCGTCCGTACCCTCCCCGGTCTCGACCAAGTCCTCACCGGCGGATCGGCCCGAGGTGTCGGCTATGGCCTCGACGATCTGATCCGGCGCGCCCGCGCCGATCGTGCCATCGCCCAGCTCATGATCGCCGGCGGCGGCCTGCGCCCCGATCACGTGCCGTGGCTCGCTCAGGCGGGTATCCGTGCCTTTCACATTGGTACGCCTGCCCGAACGGACCGTTCGTTCCGGGCCTACGTGGACAGTGGCCTCGTAGGCACCTGGCGCTCTCTCGTCGACAGTGAGGTACGGCATCCGCCCGGCACCGCGGTGACACACTGAGACCCGTGACGAAGCCACCTGCCGACGTATTCCGCACGTCTCGCCTCGCGGCCGCGTCGTTCGGCCTGGCGCTGGGGGCACTGATCGGCCTCGTGGTCAGCCTGTACGTCGGCGCCAACATCGCGACCCAACGACCCAACGACCCTCTCGTCGTCGGCGCCGGCCTGGGCTTCTGGGCCGCGGCGCTCATGGGTCCGGCAGCGCTGGTGACCGGGATCGTGGCGAAGGTACGGCAGCACCGCCCCGGCTGGTGGTCCACCATCGGCGTGCTGATCGGCGGGATCACCGTGATCGTCGTCGGATTCACACTGTTGCTGGCCCGCGCCTTGACACCGTAGGGAAGCGGCCCCCTCCGGCGGCACCGCCACCCAGCCGGCCGGGCCTCCGCAGCACACGTCACGACGGATTCGCAGACACGCCCTGGCCCTGGCCACCGAACACCGCTCGTACCTTCGTAAGTTACTGTTCACGTCGGCTGAGGGGGCAAAGACGTAAATGGCGAAGTCAGGTCGTACCGTCGACCCACGGGATCGTGAGCAACTCGCGGAATCACCCGTGCGGTTCAGGCGGGTCGCGAAGTTGTTCTCCCAACACAAGTGGCGACTCGCATTGGTCATGATCGTGATCGCGATGAGTTCGCTCGTCGCACTGGGCCTTCCGCTCTTCATCAAGACCATCGTCGACAACGCCCTGCCTCACGGAAACCGGAAGCTCCTGGTCCTGTGTGTGATCGGCATGCTCGCCGTCGCGATCACCAACGGACTCCTGTCGATCGGCCAGGCCTGGCTCACCACATCGGTGGGCCAGACGATCATGAACGATCTGCGCACGAAGGTCTTCAGGCATCTTCAGTCCCAGTCGATGTCGTTCTTCACCCGCACCCGCGGCGGCGAGATCCAGTCTCGGCTGACCAACGACATCGCCGGTCTGCAGTCGGTCATCACCAACACGGCCACCCAGGTGGCCACGAGCCTGACCACGACGATCGCGACCGTCTCGGCGATGCTGGTGCTGAGCTGGCGCCTGACCTTGCTGACGGCGGTCGTCGTCCCCCCTGCCCTTTGGCTGACCCGCGCCGTCGCGAAGACACGACGGACGATCGTGACCGAGCGGCAGCGGACCATGGCGGATCTCACGAGTCAGGTCGAGGAGGCGTTGTCGGTCAGCGGCGCCCAGTTGACCAAGACGCTCGGCATTGGCGAAACCCGGGGAGAGAACTTCGAGCGGACGTCGGAATCCTTGGCGGGGTTGGAGATCCAGTCCAAGATGGCGGGTCGTGGCCGCATGGCCGCGATGAACATCGCGTTCGCGGCGATTCCGGCGGGCGTGTACGTCGCTGCCGGATACCCCGAGTACGCCGGGGACGTCAGCATCGGAACGTTGATCGCCTTCACGACGCTGCAGGCGGCCGTCTTCAAGCCGTTGGTCGATCTGCTCAATCTCGGTGCGGACTGGGTCGCCTCGATGGCGTTGCTCAGCCGCATCTTCGGATACCTCGACCTTCCCGTCGAGGTCGTGCCGCCGACGCATCCGACCCCGTTTCCGCGGCAACTCGTGCGTGGTCACGTCACGTTCGACACGGTCTCGTACCGCTACCCCGACGGCGAATCCGACGTGCTGCGCGACATTCGCATCACGATCCCGCCAGGCGGTAGCGCTGCCTTCGTCGGTGAGACCGGCTCGGGCAAGTCCACACTGGGCAGTTTGCTGGTACGGCTGGCCGACCCGACCCGGGGCCGGGTGCTGATCGACGGGGTCGACCTGCGGGCGATCGCGGCAGAGGACCTGGCCGGCGCCGTCGGAATCGTCTCCCAGGACACCTACCTGACCCACGCATCCATTCGCGAGAACCTGCTCGTCGCCTCTCCCCGGGCCACGGAGGAGCGGATCTGGCAGGTGCTCCGAGCGGCGCAGATCGCCGACTACGTGGCCAGCCTTCCCGACGGACTCGACACGATCGTCGGTTCGCGCGGACACCGGTTCTCCGGCGGCGAGAAACAACGGCTCGCGATCGCACGCACGCTGCTGCGTGATCCCAAGATCTTGGTCCTCGACGAGGCGACCAGCGCTCTCGACAACGAGACCGAGCAGGAGTTGCAGGTGGCGATCGACGAACTGTCCCGAGGCCGTACGACGCTCACGATCGCCCACCGACTGTCGACCGTGCGCAACGTCGACGTGGTGTACGTCCTGGACGCCGGGGTCGTCGTCGAGGCAGGCTCGTTCGACCAGTTGATGGCCCGCGACGGCGCGTTCGCGCGCCTGGCGCGCAAGACCGAAGTGACCGCTTCGCCCATCGGAGCGTATGAAGAGTGGGACGACGCTCTGGTTCAGACCGCACGAAGGATCACGTTGTGAAGAAGGCTGGACGCGTCGAGATGGCGCTGTTGTTGATTCTCGGACTGCTCATGGGTGCGGGCACCTTGACGTTCACGTGGGCCGTGACCGCCAAGAACGGGTGGCTGTCCAAGACCACGTCGCCAGCCACGCTGGCCTTCGTCGACACCGAGGAAGGCGTCAGTTGGGAGGCGGTGTTCGAGAAGGGCATCGCGGGCAACAAGACCGTGCGGCTCCAGGCGCTCACGATCGTGACGACGTTGACCCAAGTCATTGACGGTCAGGTCGTTCCCATGACCGACGGTCATGACAAGGCCGAATGGGTCACGGTGTCGATGGCGATCGCAGACCCGAACGGCAAGGCGAAGTTCAAGATCAGTGCGCCGCTGGCCGTCCAACACACGTACCGCGCCATCGTCAACCCAGGACCCACCGAAGTCGTCACGAACACGGTCGACTGGGCGATGCCGCAACCCAACCTCGGGACGGGGCTGGCCACCATGTACGTCAATACCAACGAAGGCGACGCGATCGTGTCGACCGACCTGTTCTGGGAGGGGCAGGTCTCCATCGTCCCCGGAACCGGAGGCGGGCCTTGCCAGGCGCTGGCCCCAGCGTTGTCCAGGATCACAGGACGGGGCAACTACACCTGGACCTTGGAGAAGAAGCCGTACAACTTCAACCTCGACAAGTCGGCCGACCTGTGCGGCCTGGGCAAGGCCGGCAAATGGACCCTGCTCGCCAACCACTACGACCGTTCGTTGATGCGCACCAGCCTGGCGATGTACCTGGGCAACCAGATGGACGCAATGGCGTTCAACCCGAAGACCGTCCCGGTGGACTTGGTCATGAACGGCGTCTATCAGGGGTCGTACACGCTGATCGAACGAGTCGAGATCAACAAGTTGCGTGTGAACATCGACCAGTTGGACGACACGAAGGCGACCCCGGCCCCGGACTGGAACAGTCCCCCTACGGTGACCGGCGGCTACCTGCTGGAGTGGGACTTCCGCGGGTCGGGCACTCAGAAGATCAACGTGGGGGACCGCGGCAACGTGAGGATCAGAGAACCCCAGGAGGACGTGGCCGGTCAAGGCATCACGCCCCAGCAAGTCGCCTACATCACCGACTACGTCCTCCAGGCGGACAAGGCTCTCTACGGGCCGAACTTCAAAGATCCCGTGAACGGCTGGCGGAAGTACATCGACGAGAAATCGGCCGTCGACCTGTTCCTGCTCGAGGAGTTCTCGAAGAACATCGACGCGAACATGTATTCGTCGGTCTACATGTACAAGACCCGAGATACGGCCGCCGGGCCAGGCAAGCTCTTCATGGGGCCGGCCTGGGACTTCGACACATCGTTCGGTGATTGTCAGGGGACGGGCCAGCAGGGCGATCCGACCGGCTGGTACCTGCGGGACTACAACCCCGAAATCACCGCGAAGCAGGCCGACGAACCGTGGTTCAACCGGCTCAACGAGGACCCTGGATTCCGGGCCGCGGTGACGGCCAGGTGGAAGCAGTTGGCACCGGTCTTCGGAGGCATTGGCCAGTACGTCGACCAACAGAGTGCGGCCATCGCGAAGTCGGCCGAGAAGAACTTCACTCTGTGGCCGGTGAACCAGCGCCTGGAGGACGTGCAGGAAATCAAGGGGTCCTGGCCGGCGGAAGTGGCGTACTTGAAGGACTGGAGCGCCCAGCGGCTGGCGTGGATGAACAGCCAGCTCAAGTAGCGGTTCCTCGTCGGGTCAATCGAAGACACGAAAGCGGGGTGGCCCCTGATGGGACCACCCCGCTTCGAGCGGTTGCGGATCAGAAATCCATGCCGCCCATGCCACCGTCGCCGCCGGCCGGAACGGCAGGAGCCTTCTCCGGCTTGTCGGCGATGACCGCTTCGGTGGTGAGGAACAGCGCCGCGATCGAAGCTGCGTTCTGCAGCGCCGACCGGGTCACCTTGGCGGGATCGATGATCCCGGCCTTCAGCATGTCGACGTAGGTGTCGTTGGCTGCGTCGAGACCCTGCCCGGCCGGCAGAGAGCCGACCTTCTCGGCGACGACGCCGCCTTCGAGACCGGCGTTGGCCGCGATCTGCTTCAGCGGAGCCGAGCAAGCCGTGATCACGATGGTCGCACCGGTCGCCTCGTCACCGGACAGATCCGGCAGCGACGCCGACTTGGCGGCCTGCAGGAGCGCGACGCCACCGCCGGGCACGATGCCCTCCTCGACGGCCGCCTTCGCGTTGCGAACGGCGTCCTCGATCCGGTGCTTGCGCTCTTTCAGCTCCACCTCGGTGGCGGCGCCGACCTTGATCACCGCGACGCCACCGGCCAGCTTGGCTAGCCGCTCCTGCAGCTTCTCGCGGTCGTAGTCGGAGTCGGAGTTCTCGATTTCCTTGCGGATCTGCGACACACGACCAGCCAACTGGTCGGCATCGCCGGCACCGTCGATGATGGTGCACTCGTCCTTGCTGACGACGACCGAGCGGGCCCGGCCGAGCAGTTCGAGGGTGACGGCGTCGAGCTTGAGGCCGACCTCCTCGGAGATCACCTGGCCACCGGTGAGGATGGCGATATCGGTCAGCATGGCCTTGCGACGGTCACCGAAGCCCGGAGCCTTCACGGCGACTGACTTGAAGGTGCCGCGGATCTTGTTCACGATCAGTCCGGCCAGAGCCTCGCCGTCGACGTCCTCGGCGATGACCAGGAGCGGCTTGCCGCTCTGGACAACCTTCTCGAGCACGGGCAGCAAGTCCTTGAGGCTGGAGACCTTCGAGTTGACGACCAAGATGTAGGGGTCGTCGAGCACGGCTTCCATCCGCTCGGCATCGGTGACGAAATACGGGCTGATGTAGCCCTTGTCGAAGCGCATGCCCTCGGTGAGCTCGAGATCGAGCCCGAAGGTATTCGACTCCTCGACGGTAATGACGCCTTCCTTGCCGACCTTGTCCATCGCTTCGGCGATGATCTCCCCGACCGACGGATCGGCCGCAGAAATCGACGCGGTTGCCGCGATCTGCTCGCGGGTCTCGATGTCGGTGGCCATGTCGCCCAGCTCGGCGACGATCGCCTCGACGGCCTTCTCGATGCCCTTCTTGAGCGACATCGGGTTGGCGCCGGCGGTCACGTTGCGCAGTCCTTCGCGGACCATCGCCTGGGCCAGAACCGTCGCGGTCGTCGTACCATCGCCCGCCACGTCGTCGGTCTTCTTGGCGACCTCCTTGACGAGCTCCGCGCCGATCTTCTCGTACGGATCCTCGAGTTCGATCTCCTTGGCGATGGAGACGCCGTCGTTGGTGATGGTGGGGGCACCCCACTTCTTCTCCAGGACGACGTTGCGTCCCTTCGGGCCGAGTGTCACCTTCACGGCGTCGGCGAGGGTATTCATCCCCCGCTCGAGACCGCGACGCGCCTCGATGTTGAATTCAATGAGCTTTGCCATGGTGTTTCCGGGTTTCCTCCGGCTGTCTGGGGTCGTCCCCCGAGTGGTTCGTGGATGACGTCGGCCAATGCCCGCGACGGACGGCTGAAAGCCTCATCGACTGACGTAGCACTCAACTACCGAGAGTGCTAATCCATGTCTAGCACTCGACCTAGGCGAGTGCAAATGACTGAGCCGGCCACGACAGCCAGCACCGATGCCCTGCGAGGGTTTCCGAAGCTAGGATCGCGTTCCATGGCCCACACCTCACAGCCAGCCGAGTTCGACGTCACGGCCGTCGGCTGATCGTGGCTACCGAGGTCTCCACTGCAGCCCGTCGGGCCACCGCTGACGGGGCAGCCCACGAGGCCGGAATCGATCGATCGCGACCGGTCTTCGTCCGTAGCATCCGAGAACGGCTCGTGCTGATGGTGGCTCTGCTCACAGCCCTCGCGGTGGGGTTGGCCGGGATCGTGGCGTACGCCCTGCAGTGGAGCCGCATTCAAAGCGTGTCGGAACAGCAACTGTTCCGCGACTACTCCGAGTTCCAGACCCTGGCCTCGACCAACATCGACCGCGACACGAGCCAACAGTTCACCGACCTCGACGATCTGCTCCGGGCGGCGCTCCAGAGCAAACAGCTGACCGAATCCAACGGGGCCTTCGCGATCGTCGGCGACGAGGTGCGGTGGGTTTCGCCCGATTCGGTCACCGTGCACCCGGAAGCGGACCCGGACTTCGTCGCAACCGTGGCGGCACTAGCTGAACGGTCCGAACGCACGATCGATCGGTACTCCACGGCACATGCCGACTTCATGTACCTCGTCGCCCCTGTGACGTTCGCCGGCACCGGCCAGAAGGGGGCTCTGGTTCGAGTCGTCGACCTCAACGTCGAACGCCGCGCCCTCAACGACACTTATGGCACGTACGTCATCGTCGCCCTCGGCTCGATCTGCGTCGTCGCGTTGATCACCTGGCTGTTGGTCGCGCGTTTGCTGCAGCCCATTCACTGGGTACGGATCACGGCCACCGAGATCACCGAACACGACCTTTCCCGCCGGATCCCGGTCAGAGGCCACGACGACATCGCCGCTCTGGCCAACACGGTGAACACCATGCTCGACCGGCTCGAATCGGCGGCGAGTGCTCAAAAGCAACTGCTCGACGACGTCGGACACGAACTTCGCACTCCCCTGACGATCATCCGCGGTCACCTCGAATTGATGGAAGCCACCGATCCCATGGACGCCGAGATCGTCAGGACGCTGGCCTTGGAAGAGTTGGCCCGGATGAGCGACTTGGTCAACGACCTGCTGTTGCTCGCCCAATCCGAGCGCAACGACTTCGTCGTACCTCAGGCCGTCGACATTGGACGGCTCACTGACGAGACATACGAGAAAGTTCGGGTACTCGGGCACCGGCCGTGGTCCATGGATGCGCTGGCCGACGTCACGGTCACGTGCGATCCCCAACGGGTCACGCAGGCCTGGCTGCAGTTGGCCGCGAACGCGGTCAAGTACTCCCCCGACGGCTCCCCGATCGGCATGGGCAGCCGCGTCGAGGGCGACTCGGTACGACTCTGGGTGCGCGACCACGGCATGGGCTTCACAACCGAGGAACGAGAGATCGTGCTGTCGAGATTCGGCCGCTCCAGGCGCGCCGGAGCCCGAAGGACCGACTCGGTGGGTCTCGGTCTGGCGATCGTGAATTCGATCGCCAAAGCACACGGCGGCAAAGTGGACATAGACTCCGTGACGGAGGTCGGCAGCACCGTCAGCCTCGTCCTTCCCCGGGAACGCCCCCTCTCGTCGGAGAATTGATGGACCAGATCCTGATCGTCGAAGACGAGGCACGCATCGCCGCCTTCCTCGCTAAAGGACTCCGGGCATCCGGGTTCAGGCCTGTCATCGAGAGCCACGGCGTCGCCGCAGCCGCCAAGGCCCTGTCCGGACAGTTCGATCTCGTCTTGCTGGATGTCGGCCTGCCCGACGTGAACGGGTTCGAGGTGCTGCGCCACATCCGCTCCCAAGGGTCGTGCATCCCGATCATCATGCTGACCGCCCGGTCTGCCGTCGTCGACACGGTCAAGGGCTTGGAGTACGGCGCCGACGACTACATGGCGAAGCCGTTCAGGTTCGAGGAGTTGATCGCCAGAATCCGCCGGCGCCTTCGGCCCGATCCCGGCGATGCAGCTCTGACCCTTCAGCACGGACGGATCAGACTCGATCTGCGCACCCACAGGGCAACCATCTCCGGGCGGGAGGTGGAGTTGACCGCCCGCGAGTTCACTCTGATCGAGACCTTCATGCGCAATCCGGGTAAGACGATGACCCGTGAGGAGTTGCTCAATACCGTGTGGGGGTACGACTTCGACCCGGCCTCCAACGTGGTGGACGTCTACGTCCGGTACCTCCGCAACAAGCTTGGAGCGGGCGTCATCGAGACGGTCCGGGGAGCCGGGTACAGACTCGCGTGAGGCGTATCGAGGCACCGCGAAGGCTGGCATGGCCGTACCGAATCCGACGCGTCGCGAACCTGCTGAACCTGTCCACTCCGCTCGGTCTGCTGATCGCCCGCTGCGGTGGCGCGGCGGTACGACCAGGCGAGCGTGGGCTGCAGTTGGCCGAAGGCTACCGGCTGTCGTTCCCGGTCGCCGGGGCGTTCACGGTGGGCAACGTCGTGCTGACACCGTCGACCTTCGAACTCCTGGAGTCCGCCACACCGGGGGTCCTGGAGCACGAGGAGCGGCACACGTGGCAGTACGTGCTGTGCGGCACGCTGTTCCTGCCCTTGTACGGCGCAGCCATGGGTTGGTCGTGGCTGCGCACCGGTGATCGGGCGGCGCGCAACGTGTTCGAGCGATCCGCGGGCTTGGCCGCCGGGGGCTATCGCGACGTGGCGACGCGGCCCTGGACTCAGATCTTCGGAGCCAGGCGGTCTGTTAACGCTTGACGACGTCGAGCCCGAGCCGGGCGGCTGAGCGGTTGCGACGACGTGCGTCACGAAGGCGCCTCAGACGCTTCACCAGCAGAGGATCGGCCACCAGCGCGGCCTCGGTGTCGATGAGGTTGTTCAGGGCTTGGTAATACCTCGTCGGCGACCAGGCAAACCGCTCGCGGATCGACTGTTCCTTCAGACCCGACGCCTTCCACCAGGTGCGCTCGAAGTCCAGGATCTCGGCATCGCGGGCGCTCAACTCGACGGCACGAGACTCAAGGGCGGAAGCCATGGGGCATATCCTAGGACACGAATCACACCGATGTCATTCAGAGGCGGGTAGCGGCGTCAGGCCTTGTCAAGCGAGCAGATAGCATGAGGTCGACAGACGACGCAGTTCCCGGAGAGGGTTCATGAAGAGAATCGAAGGCCGCGCCCAGCGCTACGCCTGGGGGTCGACCTCCGATATTCCAACGTTGCTGGGCATCCCGGTCACGGACGAGCCGTACGCCGAACACTGGTACGGCGCACACGAGTCTGCGCCCTCGTTCGTCGACGGTTTCCCTCTCGATGCCCGGCTGCGCGACGATCCGGATTTGCTCGGTACCGACGTAGCCTCCCGCTTCGGGGGGCGTCTGCCGTACCTCATGAAGCTGCTCTCTGCGGCCCATCCGCTGTCCATCCAGGCCCATCCCAACGCCACCGAGGCGGCTGACGGGTTCGCACGGGAGAATGCAGCCGGCATCCCTCTGGACGCCGCCCACCGGACCTATCGGGACTCCTGGGCCAAGCCGGAATGCGTCATCGCCCTGACGGAATTCCACGGCTTGTGCGGCTTTCGCAATCCGGTCGTGACCGCCGACTTGTTCGACGGTCTCGGCGTGGCATCGCAGTTGGCCACCGTGATCGGGCCGCTCACCCAGCGCAAGGGGGCCGCCGCGCTCGCCGAAGTGTTCCTCGACGTGCTCAGCCTCGACGGGGAACGCTTGGCCCTGGTCGACGTGGTCGTCGAGGCCGCCCGTCACCACGTCGACGATCCCGGTGAACTCGGCCTGTTCGCCCG
>JBDHZQ010000018.1:0-30451 GCA_039811945.1 Propionibacteriaceae bacterium | reverse complement strand
CAGACGGTCTACGCGCCTGATCGGCGGGAGTCTCTGCACCCGCCGGTTCTCAGCGAGGGCGCTGCCTCGTTGCTGGCCGACGGCCACGCCCGCCCGGCCCTGCTGTGGACGATCGAACTCGACAGCGACGGGGCCCAGACCAGTGCCCGCGTGGAGCGGGCGGCGGTCAGGAGCCGGGCGCAACTGACCTACGAAGAAGTCCAGGACCAACTCGACCAAGGCACGGCCACAGATTCCCTACACCTGTTGGAGATCGTGGGACGCCTGCGCCAACAGCAGGAGATCGAGCGGGGTGGTGTCAGCCTGGACATCCCTGACCAGGAGATCGTGGCAGACGGTGATCAGTGGAAGCTCGTGTTTCGCGCTCCGCGGCCGATCGACGGGTGGAACGCCCAGATCTCGCTGCTGACCGGAGCAGCCGCAGCCCAGATGATGATCGACGGCAAAGTCGGTTTGCTCCGCACCCTGCCGCCCGCTGAACAACGCAACGTCGATTGGCTGCGCCGGATCGCGAAGGGCTTGAAGATCGCCTGGCCGGGGTCCATGTCGTACCCCGAGTTCGTGCGTTCGCTCGATCCCAGCGTTCCGACCCACTTGGCCATGATCACGTCGAGCACCCTGCTGTTCCGGGGCGCCGGCTACACACCGTTCGACGGTGCCGTACCAGCAGGGAATCTGGAGCACGGAGCTCTGGCCATGCCGTACGCGCACGTGACCGCGCCGCTGCGCCGTCTGGTCGACCGGTACGGCGGAGAGGTCTGCGTCGCGCTGTGCGCCGGCCAGCCCGTGCCCGTCTGGGTCACCCGCGAATTGGCGGGGCTACCCGCGCTCATGGCCGCCTCCGACCAACGCGCCAAGAAGTACGAGCGGGGGATCGTCGATCTGCTCGAGGCGTTGGTCTTGGAACCCCATGTCGGGGAGACGTTCACCGGCACCGTCGTGGAACTGGAGAAGGACGGACAAAGCGGTCAGGTCTACCTCGCCGAGCCCGCGGTCATGGCCAAAGTGCTGGGCCCGGTGGAACTCGGCCAGGAAGTCAGCGTGGCGTTGGACACTGCCGACCCGCGCACCGGGAAGGTCGTCTTCAAGGCTCACTGAGGCCTCAATCCGGGGGTTGACGGAGACGAGGCGTACGCCAAACTGGACGCTTGGCTCGACAAAGGAGAACAGTGATGTCGATCACACCGTGCTTGTGGTTCCCAGGCACCTTGGCCGAGGCCCTGGAGTTCTACACGGGGTTGTTCCCGGATTCTCGGGTGATTTCGAAGCAGCATTACCCCGACGGCAGCCACAGGCTTCTGATGGCCGAGTGGGACATGCTCGGGACCCGCTTTCAGGGGCTCAACGAGAAGCCCGGCTTCCCGTTCACCGAGGCGGTGTCGTTCGCGGTGGCGTGTGAGGACCAGGCCGAGGTCGACCGCTACTGGTACGGCTTGATCGGCGAGACCGGCGAAGAATCCCAGTGCGGATGGCTAAAGGACCGATTCGGCATCTCGTGGCAGATCGTGCCGAAACGCATGTACGACTTGCTCGCCGACACCAACCGCGCCCGCGCCAACGCGGCCATGCAGGCGATGCTGACGATGCGCCGGCTCGTCGTGGCCGATCTGGAAGCAGCGGCGGACGCGGCCGGTGAGGGTCAGTCCTGAGGCGGGTCGGAGGGTCGCACGACTTCGCGCAGAGTTCCGTCGAGCCGTCGGGTCCACCCACGGTGGTCGAGTTGTTCGAGCAGGGGTACGGCGACTCGCCGGGTCGTGTGCAGACATTGGCGGGCCTGGCTCAGCGTGAACGGCTGTGGCAAGTTCGCCAGTTCCCGCATCGCCAGTGCGGGGGCCGACGGTAGTAGGACGATCTGGTCGCCGAGGTCGATCAGGCGGCCGAGCCGCACCGCTGTGGCGACCTGCGCCGTACCCAGTCCGGCAGCGGCGAGTTCGTCGCGCTCCGGGGCCGCGAACGGGGTCTGGCGAAGCCGTACCTCGAGGGCAGCCAGGCCAGGCTCCGCATCGCCGAGCGACACGGTCGCTCCGGGCAGCGACACGTGACCGCCCTCGACCGCCAGTCCGGCGGCCTGCGCCAGTCGCACCAGCACGCGCTGGTCGGGCAATCCGAGCGCCCGCGCGGCGGCTGGGATCGGCATCCTGGCTTGCAGCTGGTTCCGGTGGCTGAACTCGGTGACCGCCGTCGTCAGGGCCACGAGCCAGCGCTGCCACTGGTCGGCCGAGATCACGAGATCGCGGTGGCGCATGGCGTCGGCGGGCAGGGTCGCCGGGTCGGCACCGAGGGACCGCAGGTGCGCCACGGTGGTGTGACCGCGTCGGTTCAATTCCCAGCTAGCGTCGGCGACGGGTTGACGTACGGCGAGCTGCCCGCCCCAGCGGGCGGCGTCGCCGCGGCGGGTCAACGTCGGCGGGTCGGCATCCGCTACGACGGCACCGCACAGGACCCGCTGCTGCCCGGGGTCGCGCAGCACGAGCCGGTCACCGGCCCTCAGAGGGAGATCTGAAGGCCACGCCAGCCGTACCACCCCAGACGCGAGAGGTCTGATCCGCACCTGGTGAGCCGCCGTACCCACGTGAGCCATGGCATGCTCCGGCAACTCGACCTCGGGATTCACCAGCGCGTCGACGACCGACGTGTGATGCCAACCCCGGGTGAGCGCGTGACCACGCCCGACCTCGCCGACCACGACACCGCGCAGGTTGAGCGCCACTCGCGCGGGAGCCGACACCGTGTCTCGCGGCTCCCCAAGGCAGCGCAGGCCGCGGATCATGACTCGGTGGCCGGCGGCGTCGGCGGTGTCGCCGACCCGGAGCGCGCCCGACGAGAGGGTGCCGGTCACCACGGTGCCGGCCCCACGGATCGTGAAGGCCCGGTCGATCCACAGTCGGGGATCGGCGGCGGGATCGGGCGCGTCGAGACGGTGACAGAGGTCGTCGAGGGCGAGGCGGAGGTCGTCCAGGCCCTGACCGGTGCGGGCCGACACGGCCACAGCCGGGCAGGAGGCGAGCGGACTCCCGGTGAGGTGGGCGCGGGCCTGGTCGAGGGCGTACGACGGGTCCGCCAGATCGCTCCGGGTCACGACCAGCAGGCCGCGGTCGATTCCCAGTGCCGCGATCGCGTCGAGATGCTCTTGACTTTGCCGACGCCAGCCCTCGTCGGCAGCGACGACGAACATGACCGCCGGAGTCGGGCCGACACCGGCGGGCATGTTGGCGATGAACTTCTCGTGGCCCGGCACGTCGACGAAGGCAAGTTCCAACCCTGACCCCAGCCGAGTCCAGGCGAAGCCGAGGTCGAGGGTCAGACCGCGGGCGTGCTCTTCGGGCCAGCGGTCGGGATCGGTGCCCGTGAGCGCTTTGACGAGCGTCGACTTGCCGTGGTCGACGTGACCGGCGGTCGCGACGACCCTCACGGGTGGGCCGTGCCGAGGGCTCGGAGAATCGCCTCGGTGAGGGTGTGGTCGCTCGACTCGGGCACGCAGCGAAGATCGACCAGGCAACGACCTCGGTCGACGCGGGCGAGGACCGGCGGATCGCCGTGCCGCAAGGCGGCGGCCACGTGTTCGGGGAGCGCCACGGCCAACCCGGGCAGGTCGACGCCGGGCGCCTCCCCCGCCCACCTGCCCGGCCGACGCGACGACCTGACCGCCGACTGCCTGCGCGAGCGCGGTCGTGCGGTCGATCAGGTCGGCCGGTGTCAGCCGGCGCATCCGGGTGACGGGCGTCGTCGGTCCGGTGATCGACGCCTCCAGCGCGGCCAGCGTGAGCTTGTCGACCCGCACAGCCCGGGCCAGGGGATGGCGGCGCAGACGCTCGACGAACTCCGCCTTGCCGAGGATGAGTCCGGCCTGCGGGCCACCGAGGAGTTTGTCACCGCTGGCCGTCACGAGAGCGGCGCCGTCGGCGAGCGCGGTGGTGACGTCAGGTTCGTCCGGCAGGGCGGGGTCGGCATAAAGCAATCCTGACCCCACGTCGACCACGACCGGCCTGCCGAGCCGGGTCAACTCGGCGATAGCGACCGTCGACGTGAACCCGTGAACGCGGAAGTTGCTGGGATGCACCTTGAGCACGAAGCCGGTGCGGTCGCTGATCGCACGGGCATAGTCGGCCACGCTGGTGCGGTTCGTCGTCCCGACCTCGCACAACGACGCACCCGTCGACGTCGCGAGATCGGGCAGCCGGAAACCGTCGCCGATCTCGACCAACTCGCCCCTCGACACGACGATCTGACGGCCTGCCGCGAGGGCCGTCGCCGCCAGGACGACCGCCGCCGCTCCGTTGTTCACGACCAGTGCCGCTTCGGCCCCGGTCGCCGCCGTCAGGGCGTCGAGGACGGCCGCCCCTCGTCGGGCCCGCTTGCCGGTCGCCAGGTCCAGCTCGACGTCGACATACCCGGCAGCGGCCAGCATGGCGCCGCGGGCGGCCGCCGAGAAGGGTGCGCGGCCGAGGTTGGTATGCACGACGACGCCGGTCGCGTTGACGACCGGCCGAAGCGACGTGGCCGTCGCTGGGAGGCCGTCGACGACGAAGGTCAGCACGGCGTCGGGGTGGATCTCGCCGGCTCGAGCCTTGGCCTGGGCTTCGATGACCAGGCGTTTGACCGGGGCTCGTCCGAGGCGTTCGACGGCCTCGGCCAGGACCGTCGAGCCGAGGAGGTCGTCCGTACGGGGAATCCTCCTGCGGGGATCGTCACTCGACATCGCAGGCCTCCCCGGGTCGCGGAGGCGGACGGGAATCGAACCCGCCAGACCGAGATACCCGGCCTCAACGGTGTTGAAGACCGCGGGGCCCACCAGGACCCAGACGCCTCCCTGGTGACCGCATCCTAGGACCCTCACGTAGTCTGCGCAGATGCCACCGATCCGCTTGACCCAGTTCGCCCACGGCGGCGGATGCGCTTGCAAGATCCCGCCCGGCGAGCTCGAAGAGATGATCTCGGGCCTGGTCGGGTATCGCACACCCGACCTGGTCGTCGGGCTAGACGGAGGCGACGACGCGGCGGCGGTCCGGTTCGCGGGCAGCGATGTCGTGATCTCGACCGCCGACTTCTTCACCCCGGTCGTCGACGATCCGTACGACTGGGGCCGGATCGCCTCCGCCAACGCGCTGAGTGATGTCTACGCCATGGGTGGCGAGCCGATCCTGGCCGTCAACCTGCTGGGCTGGCCGCGCGAGGTTCTGCCGCTCGACCTGGCGCGCGAGGTGTTGCGAGGCGGGCTCGACGTGGCGCTGGCGGCGGGAGTGTCGCTGGCCGGAGGGCACAGCATCGACACGCCTGAACCGCTGTACGGTCTCGCCGTCACGGGTCGCGCCCAGGAGGACCACCTCTTGCGGAACGACGCGGCCCAGGCAGGTCAGCCCATCAGCCTGACGAAGCCGCTCGGGGTGGGCGTGCTCAACAACCGTCACAAGGTCACCGGCGAAGTGTTCGAGCAGGCGATCGCGACGATGACGACGCTCAACGCCGAGGCGTCGCGAGATGCTCTTGCCGCGGGAATCCGGGCGGCCACCGACGTCACCGGCTTCGGCCTGCTCGGTCACCTGTTCAAGATGGCGCGGGCCTCAGGGCTGACGGCCGTGGTCGACGCGGCGGCGGTGCCGTACCTGGACGGCGTGCGGGAATCGCTCGCTGCCGGGTACGTCCCGGGCGGCAGCCGACGCAACCTGGCGTGGGTGCGGGACAGCCTGACCACGGACCTCGGTGAGGACGAGTTGCTACTGCTCGCCGACGCACAGACGTCCGGAGGGCTGCTCCTGGCCGGCGAAATCCGGGGCGCCCCGGTGATCGGCGAATTCGTCGCGGCGGGCGAGGCGACTCTCGTCGTGCGCTGACGTCAGGTCGGCCAATCACCGCCGGGCTGGGTCACCCCGCGGCCCGCGTCTCGCGCCGCCTGGGCGCGGGCTCGCTGAGGTCGGATCGTGTACTCCGGGTCGCGCGCCGACTCCATTCCGGCCTCGAAGACGGCGAACCTCGTGCAGGCCGACCCCGCGAGCAGAGCCAACCCGCTGGCGATCGCTCCGGAGCGCCGACCACCGACCAGGGCGCTTCCGATCGCTCCGGCGGCGGTCAGCGCCCGGGCCGCCCGATGCAGCAGCAGGGGTTTGCCTTCGTGGAGGGGGCGTCCGAGGTCACCGAGCCGGCGGGCCAGCAGCGCATCGGCGGTCAGGTCTGCGGCGGCAGCGACGATCGCCACGATCCTGACTGATCCCGTTTCCGAGATCGGCGTCGTGATCTGCGCCAAGCCCGCCGCAGCCGCGGTTGCCGACGAGACGAAGACGAACGGGAGTTCCCTGTACGACTCGTGCCACAGCGGGGTTGCGGTGTCGGCCAGGAGCACTGCCGTGTAGGCCGCCAGCGGGGGAGCGAAGAACGCCGCCCCTGCGCTGGCGATCCCGTCCGCCAGCTCGACGAGCGTTGCTGCACCACCGGAGGAGGGCAGCCAACGCCGGACGACCTCGATCGCCAGAGCCGCCCCGCTGAACGCCCCGAAGCCGGCCAGGATCCACGACCCCACCGACATCGGGGAGGTCAGCTTCGCCGTCCGCATCATGTTGAGCGCCCGTTCGGGACGACCCAAGTCTTCGACCAACGCGACCCCGCCGAGCGCGACGGCCACGATCGCGCTCACCCGAGCGTTGCGCCTCAGGATCGGACGTCTGGCCACAGCTGCTCCGGCCGCGATCAGTCCCGATCCGGCCTCCAGGCCGCCGAGGAAGATGTAGGCCGGAATGCCGGCCGACCACGGCGGCGGATGCACGACGTTCTGCCGTAGTAGCTGGTGAATTCGGCGTCCGGGACCGTGGCGTCGGGGTCGTGCTGCCGGCCTGGACGAGTCCGGGTCGGGCGTCGCCGTGACCGCTCGGGCGGACGATCCCCGTCGAAGGGACTGGTCGTCATGACTGCCCCCGCGTTGCGGCGAAGACTGCCAGGACGACGCCGATCATCGCCGTACCCGCAACTCCCGCATGCCGGAACATGCTCGGCAGGTCGGCGGTCGTCACGACCGGATCGGGCGGCAGGCCGTAGACCTCCGGTTCGTCGAGCAGCAGGAACACCGACCCCGTACCCCCTACTCCGTCGTCGGGGTTCGCTCCGTACAACCGCGCCTCGGTGACCCCCTGCGCGTGCAGTTCGGCCAGTCGTGCGCGCGCCAGCGCGACCATGTCGGCGTGGTCGCCGAACTTGATGCTGGTCGTCGGGCACGTGTGGGCACAGGCCGGCTGAAGGTCGGCACTGATCCGGTCGTAACACAGCGTGCACTTCTGTGCCGTCCCCGCGTGGGGGACCAGGTCTCGCCGGTGGCCCACTTCGACCGTGCCGGATTCCCGCCGACCGATCACGCCGAACGGGCAGGCGGCGACGCAGTATCCGCAGCCGTTGCACACGTCCGCCTGCACGACGACGGTTCCGAACTCGGTCCGGAACAGGGCACCGGTCGGGCAGACGTCGAGGCAGGCCGCATGGGTGCAGTGCTTGCACACGTCGGAGCTCATCAGCCACCGCACCGGCGGCAGGTGCGCAGAGCCGGGAGCAATGCCCGCCTGCGCTGCGCCCTCCTCGCGCGCCCGCCGTACCTTCACCGCGTCCTGCTCGATGAAGGCCACGTGGCGCCAGGTGTCGGCGCCGAGGTGACCGGAGTTGTCGTACGACGATTCGGCCAGTCTGGGAGCGTGGTCCCCGGTGGGGCGGGCGGGCACCTGGTTCCACTCCTTGCACGCCACCTCGCACGCCTTGCATCCGATGCAGATGCTCGTGTCGGTGAAGAAACCCTTGCGGGGGCGTGGTTCCCACCCGGCGTCGCGAGCCGGGTCGGTCGGCCCGCTCAGCTGGTGGCGCCAGAACCGTTCGACGATCGCGATGGTCGGGAGCTTCATCGGCCCTCCTGGTCGTGGGATCCGCCGAGGGCCTGGTTGCCCGTCTCGGGTGTCAGACCGGCCCGCTGCTGATAATCGGCCAGCAGGTCCAGTCGCGCCGGCCCGACCGGTCGGCGGCCAGGCCGGATGTCGCAGGAACCCACCTTGGATTCCTGGATGTGCACGTTCGGGTCGAGGGCGATTCCGAGCAGGTCGTTGGCCGAGTCGCCGGACACGACGGCCTGGGTGCCCTGGCCCCAGTGGTACGGCAACCCGATCTGATGGACGACCCGCCCGTCGATCTCGAGCGGGCTGAGCCGTTCGGTGACCATGACCCGCGCCTCGATCACGGCCCTCGGAGAGATCAGCGTGGCCCAGCCGTACGGCTCGAGCCCCCGTTCGCGGGCCAACTGGGTCGAGACCTCACAGAACATCTCCGGTTGCAGTTCGGCGAGGTACGGCAGCCAGCGGCTCATCCCGCCCGCCGTGTGATGTTCGGTGAGTCGGTAGGTGGTGAAGACGTACGGGAAAACCTCGGTGCCGCGGGTGGTTCCGGCGCCCGCGAAGAGGTTGTCGGGGCGCTTGAACGTGCGGCGGGTTGGGTTGCTCTGTTGGCCGTAGAGGGGGTTCGGGACGGGTGACTCGTTCGCCTCGTAGTGGGTCGGCAGCGGGCCGTCGACCAAACCTTTGGGCGCGAAGAGCCACCCCTTGCCGTCGGCCTGCATGACGAACGGGTCGATGCCGTCCAGACCAGCGGCCCCACCGACGCCGTCCGGTGCCCGATAGCCGGGTTCCTTGTCGGCGACGAAGTCGGGCACGTCTGCCCCTGTCCAGCGGCCGAGATCAGCGTCCCACCAGACGAGTTTCTTGCGTTCGCTCCAGGGTCGGCCTTCGGGGTCGGCCGAGGCGCGGTTGTAGAGGATCCGGCGGTTGGCCGGCCAGGCCCAACCCCAGCGGGACGCGATCTCGTCCTGCTCTCGGCCGGGCACGCGATCTGCCGCGTGGTTGGCACCGCCGGCGTAGACCCCGGTGTAGATCCAACAGCCGCCTTCGGTCGTTCCGTCTGCGGCCATCTCGGTATAGCTGCTCAGCGGTCTGCCGGCCTTGTCCCCGGCCAGGTAGCGACCGTTGATCTCCTCCAGCACCGACTCGGGGACGATCTCGCCCTCGTGGTCGACCGGGTAGTCCCAGGTCAGGTCGAGCAGGGGACGGTCGCGGGGGTCAGCGGAGCCAGCGAGCCGGTCCCGGATCTTGCAGCCCAGCAGCCAGAAGAACTGCAGTTCGCTCTGCGCGTCGCCGGGCGGGTTGACAGCCTTGTGTCGCCACTGAAGGAGCCGCTGAGTCTGCGTGAACGTGCCGGCCTTCTCCGTGTGGTTGGCGGCAGGCAGGAAAAACACTTCGGTGCCGATCGACTCGGTCGTCAGTTCGCCGGTCTCGATCTCGGGACTGTCCTTCCAGAAGGTCGCGGTCTCGACGAGTTGAAAGTCACGCACGACGAGCCAGTCCAGCTTCGCCATGGCCAAGCGCTGCATCCGCCCGTGCGCCGACCCGACGGCCGGGTTCTGCCCGACCACGAAGTAGCCGCCGACGGATCCGTCGAGCATGCTCATGACCGTCTGGTATGTGCCGTGAGAGCCGGTGAGCTTCGGGAGGTAGCCGTACGCCCAATCGTTCTCGACCGTCGCGGCACCGCCCCACCAGGCCTTGAGCAGGTTGACAACGTACGTCTCCGCCTCCGCCCAGAATCCCTTCTGTCGAGGGCTGCAGATCGCCGCCAGGTAGGACTCGAAATCGTCCTGCTGACCGGCCAGCGGCATCGGGAGGTAGCCCGGCAGCAGGTTGTACAGGGTAGGGATGTCCGTCGAGCCCTGGATCGAGGCGTGGCCGCGCAACGCCATGATGCCGCCGCCCGGACGGCCCATGTTGCCGAGGAGGAGTTGCAGGATCGCGGCGGTGCGGATGATCTGAGCCCCGTCGGTGTGCTGAGTCCAGCCGACGGCGTAGCAGAAGGCGCTCGTCCTGTCGCGGCCGGAGTTGGTGGTGAGCGAGTCGGCGAGGTAGGAGAAGTCGTCGGCGCTGATGCCACAGACACGGGTCACCATCTCGGGCGTGTAGCGCTGGTAGTGGCGTTTCAGGACCTGCAGGACGCACCGGGGATGCGTCAGTGTCTCGTCGCGCAGGGCGTCGGGATGTTCGAGGGTCGCCCCGCCGGAGCCGAGCATCTCGCCGCGGCTGGCGTCGCCGAGGTCCTGGCCGTCGTCGCTGACGTCGGAGTCAGGGGTTCCGCCTGGGGCCTCTTGGTACGCCCAACTGCCCAGGTCGTACGAGGAGGTCGTCTCGTCGTACCCGCTGAACAGACCGTCGAGGTCCTCGGTGTCGAGGAAGTCGTCGCTGACCAGGGTGGCGGCGTTGGTGTAGGCGGTGACGTACGGACGGAAGAACAGGTCTTCGGTGAGCACGTGGTTGATCAGAGCGCCGAGCAGCACGATGTCACTGCCGACCCGGATCGGGATGTGACGGTCGGCCTGAGCCGACGTCCGGGTGAACCTGGGGTCGACGTGAATCACGCGGGCACCCCGGCGTTTGGCCTCCTCGACCCACTGGAACCCCACCGGATGACACTCGGCCATGTTCGAACCCTGGATGACGATGCAGTCAGAATTCGCCAGGTCTTGAAGGGATTGCGTGGCGCCTCCGCGCCCGAAGGAGGCTCCCAAACTGGGAACCGTGGCGGAGTGTCATATCCGCGCCTGGTTCTCGATCTGGATCGCTCCGGCGGCGGTAAACAGCTTCTTGATCAGGTAGTTCTCTTCGTTGTCGAGCGTGGCTCCACCGAGGAAGGCGATCCCCATCGTGCGTCGCAGATCCCGGTGGCCGGCATCGTCGTGGTCTTGCCAGGAGGCCCTCCGGGTGTCGACGAACCGGTCAGCGATCATGTCGGTCGCGGTCTCGAGGTCGAGGTCTTCCCAGTCGGTTCCGTACGGCCGGCGGTAACGGACGGTCGTCACCCGGTTGGAGGTGTTGACAAGTTGTTCACTGGCCGCGCCCTTGGGGCACAGCCGGCCCCTGCTGATCGGCGAGTCGTCGTCGCCCTCGATGTGGACGACCTTGCCGTCCTTGGCCCAGATCCGTTGGCCGCAGCCGACCGCGCATTAGGGGCACACGCTCTGCACCACGGTGTCGGCGTCGGCGGTGCGCGGCTCGGTGGCGTCGGTGGTCGGACTCGTGACGGCCGGGCCTCTGCCGAGGTAGTCGCGGTCGCGGATCTGCCGGATGACCGGCCAGTGCAGCAGGACCTTGCCGATGCCCATGCCGACCGCCTCCCTCACATCAGGGTTCCTGGCACCTTACGCCGCAGCAGCCGGTGGCGCACCCAACGCCGGCGAGAGGGACGCCGAGTCAGCCGAGCGCGGCGACCGCGGCCTTGATCTTGTCGGCGTTCTCCGCGCCGATGATCCCGCGGCCCAGCTCCAACGCCTGGAGTGCATTCAAGCCCTTGACCATCCCGATCATCGGGTTCGTGGTCAGCCCGGGAGCGTGCTGTTCGAGGATCGCCACGACCCTCGGATCGGCCAACAGGTCACCCAGAGTCGTCGTGCTCAGGTCGAACGCCATGATGATTCCTTTCGTTATGGATCAGGGTATCGGCGGGGACGAGCCGGCCTGTAAGCCGGATTCTGTGACCCCGAAGGGTCGGTGACCATCCATCTGCGACCGCTGTCGCCAACGGCCTTCGCGCGGGTGCGCGTGCGACCTACCCGGCGGCTCGGGCGAGCAGCCCTCGAACACCGCCGCGGACCCGAAGGTCCTTCTTGGTCTTGCTCCGGGTGGGGTTTGCCGAGCCATCCCGGTCACCCGGGATGCTGGTGGTCTCTTACACCACCGTTTCACCCTCACCGCCCGCCGAAACGGGAGGCGGTCTGCTTTCTGTGGCACTGTCCCGCGGGTCGCCCCGGGTGGGTGTTACCCACCACCCTGCTCTGTGGAGTCCGGACTTTCCTCGACCCATGGGGCCGCGGTCACCCGGCCGACTCGTCCGCCGACGAGTGTACGCCGGACGCCTTGGGGTCGGGGTCGTTCCAGACACGGGCGATCAAAGCTCGCAGCACCTCGACGTCGACGTCGGCGAGTTTGTTCACGTAGATACAGCTCTTGCCGAGTCGGACCTTCCCGAGTTGGTCGACCAGGTCGGCGTTCGAGCCGTACATATGCAATCCGTACAGGGAAATCCTCGCCTTCCCTGGGGAGAACCCGACCCGCATCATGTCCCCCTGACGGCCGGTCGCGTACTGGTAGTGCAGTTCTCCGTATCCGACCATGCTCGGCCCCCACATCCTCGGTTCGGCGCCGGTCACGTCGGCGAAGAGCGACAGCAACTCGCGCCCGGCGACCACCCGTCGCGCTTCTGGCAGGGATTCGACGAAGGCGTACGGCGAAACCTCGGTCGGTGCCGTGGCAGGAGAGGACCGGTTGCGGCCTGCGGGCTTCGGCGCGCCTCGATCCGTCGACGTCACCACCGCATGACCGCCAGCCAGGCCGTACCCCCGCTCGGCCATCGCCTGCTCGAGGCGCGCGAGCCCCACCTTGCCCACGCCGTGGAGGTTGAGCAGGACCGTTCGAGGTACGCCGTCGAGATCGCCCAGATGTCGGTACCCCGCTTTTGCCAACGCTCGGTGCAAAGGGCGGCCGGTGCCGGGTACGTCGTCGACGCGGGTTTGCTTCATGAACGGACCGTACCGGGGCCATGACAGGACTGAAGGCCTACGGCAGCGTGAGGATCTCCGCTCCGTCGTGGGTGACGACCAGCGTGTGTTCCCATTGCGCACAACGGGAGAAGTCGTTGGTCACGACGGTCCAGTCGTCGTCCCAGACGTGGCTGCGGTAGTCCCCGAGGGTCAGCATCGGTTCGATGGTGAAGGTCATGCCGGGCTCGATGACCGTCGTGAGGCGCGGTTCGTCGTAGTGCAGGATCGTCAACCCCGAATGGAACGCAGTGTGGACCCCGTGCCCGGTGTAGTCGCGGACGACGCCGTACCCGAACCGTCCCGCGTACGACTCGATCACCCGGCCGATCACGTTCATCTGGCGTCCTGGCCGTACGGCCTTGATCGCGCGTTCGAGCGCGGTCTGGGTACGCTCCATGAGCAGCTGGGAGGCTTGGTCGAGGGTGCCGCACGCGAACGTGCCGCAGTTGTCGCCGTGCACGCCGTCCTTGAACGCGGTGATGTCGATCTTGACCAAGTCGCCGTCTTCCAGGGGGCGCAGGTCGGGGATGCCGTGACAGATGACCTCGTTGACGCTGGTGCAGATCGACTTGGGGAAGCCGCGGTACTCGAGCGCGGACGGATACGCGCCGTGGTCGCACATGTACTCGTGACCGATCCGGTCGAGTTCGTCGGTCGTGACACCAGGGGCGATGTGGCGGGCAGCCTCGTACATGGCAGCGGCGGCGATCCGGCCGGCCACCCTCATCTTCTCGATCGTCTCGGCGGTCTGGACGTGAGAGCCGCGGTAGCGACGGGGGCCGGGTCGGCCGACGTATTCGGGTCGCGGAATCGACGACGGCACCGGCCGGAGCGGGGTCACGGGGTAGGGTTCGACTCGGGTCACGAAGTCGCATCATAGGCGAGCGGTGAGGAGGGGCCATGGCAGAAGGTCAGTGGTACTGGTGCTTGAAGCACCGCAAGGTCGAGCCGTACGGCGCCTGCAAGGCTGAAGATCGCCTCGGACCGTACGCGACCCCTGACGAGGCTGCGGGAGCCCTCGACCAGGTGAAGGCGCGGAACGAGGCCTGGGATCACGATCCTCGATTCAACGACGACGAGGACGGCGACTCCGAATCCGACGAGCGCAGCTTCCCGTTCGGCTGATCCTGTTACGCGGCCGAAACATGCCGGCGGCAGACTGACCACCATGGACAAGCAGACTGAGTTCGTCTTGCGCACCATGGAGGAGCGCGACGTCCGGTTCGTCCGGCTCTGGTTCACCGATGTTCTGGGTTTCCTGAAGTCCGTCGCGATCTCCCCGGCCGAAGTCGAAGGTGCCTTCGCCGAAGGAGTGGGTTTCGACGGCTCGGCCATCGAGGGCTTCGCGCGCCGGTACGAGTCGGACATGGTCGCTCACCCCGACCCGTCGACGTTCCAGATTCTGCCGTGGCGTGACCATCGGCAGCCGACTGCTCGGATGTTCTGCGACATCAGGCTCCCTGACGGTTCTCCTTCGTACGCCGATCCTCGCTACGTGCTCAAGCGCGCGATGCGTCGCGCCGCCGACCGAGGTTTCACGTTCTACACGCATCCCGAGATCGAGTTCTACCTGTTCGAACCGCCTGTCGATCCGTCGTTGCCGCCTACTCCGCTGGATACGGGCGGCTACTTCGACCACACGACGTTGGGCGAGGGGAGCGACTTCCGTCGGCAGACGATCACGATGCTGGAACAGATGGGCATCTCGGTCGAGTTCAGCCATCACGAGGGTGGGCCGGGGCAGCACGAGATCGATCTGCGGTACGCCGACGCCCTCACCATGGCCGACAACATCATGACGTTCCGGGTGGTGGTCAAGGAGGTCGCCGCCTCGCAAGGGATCCACGCCTCGTTCATGCCGAAGCCGCTGGCCACCGCGCCCGGCTCGGGCATGCACACGCACGTCTCGCTCTTCGAGGGTGACCGGAACGCATTCTTCGACGCCTCCGCCGAGTACCACCTTTCCGACGTGGCGAGGCAGTTCGTCGCTGGCGTGCTCTTCCACGCCGGGGAGATTTGTGCGGTCACCAACCAATGGGTCAACAGTTACTCGCGCTTCGCCGGTGGCGGTGAGGCGCCGTCGTACATCTGCTGGGGGCGCAACAACCGTTCCGCCATGGTGCGCGTGCCCGCGCTGAAGCCGACCAAGGGTGCGTCGGCACGGGTGGAGGTGCGGACGCTCGATTCTGCCTGCAACCCCTACCTCGCCTACGCGCTGATCCTGTCCGCAGGACTGGCCGGGATCGAGCAGGGGCTGGAGTTGCCGCACGGAGCGGAAGACGACGTCTGGACGTTGTCGGAGCAGGAACGCAAGGCTCTCGGCATCAAGCCGCTGCCGAAGAACCTCGACGAGGCGGTACGGCTGATGGAGCACTCCGAGCTCGTGGCCGAGACGTTGGGTGAACACGTTTTCGACTACTTCCTGCGCAACAAGCGCAGTGAGTTCGAGGAGTTCCGCCGTCAGGTCACTCCTTGGGAACTGAAGAATCTGTTGCCCGTGCTCTGAAGTTGTGGTCAGCCACCGCGTTCGGTGATGGGTGGTGGTTGGTGGGTGTAGGTGGTTCGGGTGGGGGTTTGGATGGTGCGGGCACCGGCTGGGCTTTTGGGGTGGGTGGTGATCTGCCAGCCGGGGGTTTCGCGGGTGTGGTTGCAGCGTTCGCACAGGGCGGCGGCGTTGTGGTAGGTGGTGGGTCCGCCGTCGGCGACCCGTTCGGTGTGGTCGATGTGGCGGGCGGGTGCGTCGCACCAGGGGGTGGAGCAGCGCTGGTCGTCACGGAGCAGGATCAACTGCCGCAACTGGCCGGTGAAGGCGCGGGCCTTGGAGTCCATCCCGACCAACTCACCGGTCGACGGGCGGGTGTAGAGCCGCCGGAGCCAGACGCGGGTGTCAGGATCTGCGAGCCAGGCTCGGGCGGCGGGGGCGCCGATCACGCCGTGGCCGGGGAGCCAGGCGGGTTCGTCGACGGACCGGTTGGAGTCGCCGGTGCCGAGGAGGGCCCGGTCGGTCATCAGCAGGTGCACAGCGACGGGGGTGGGTTGTGCGGTGGTGCGGCCGGAGAGGAGTTCGAGGGCGGTGTCGGCGGCGATCTGAGCGACGGTCCGCATCGGCACGTCACTAGCGGCGGTCCCGGACCCGTCGCCGGCCCCGGGGGACTGCGGGTCCCCGGTCAGGCGGTGGGTGTTGAGTTGGGCGGCGCAGAGGGTGATCGCGTGGCGGGTGAGGGCGGTGTGGGCGCCGATCACGTAGGCCATCGGGCCGAGCACGGTCAGGTACGCCTTTCCGTCCGGGGCGGGCCGGACAGTCACCCGCCGACACTGCACGGCGGCGGCGTGTCGCCTAGCGAGGGCAGGGTTGTCGAGTTCGGCGGCGATCCGGCGGGCCCGGCCGCAGGCTTGCCGGACCGTCAACCCCGGCAAATGCGGGCCCAGCCGGCCATCGACCTCGGCCCGATCCTCCCGAGACAAGCACGCCGTCTCGCCGATCAACCCCCGGGCCATGGTCTCGCTGACCTGGCCGGTGAGCAGCAGTCCCCAGGTGTGGGGCAGTTCTCGCGGCAGGAGCCGGGCGGCGGCGACGTACTGGCCGCCCCACCACGGTGACGCCCGACGGGCCAGGCCGACTTCGGCGGCGACCGACTGGATGGCTTGGTCTTGGGCCCGCCGGCCCGGGCCGGCGGCGGCGGTCCGCGCCTGCCGGAGTTCGTCGGTGGCGCGGGCCTGCAACCCCGCCAGGGCGTGTTTCAGATTCTCCGCCTCGGCGATGATCGCCACCAACTCCGCCTCCCACACCACCGACCCGGTGGCATCGGCATGGTCGTCGGTGAGCGGAGCCACCGCACACGCGTGCCGCACCCCCACCAACGACCCCACCAGACACGACCGCGACTCGGCATCAAAGTCAGGCGCGGCATCGGATCGAGCAGGCGGTGAACCAGAAGCAACAACGGTCGAGTCGTCGGTGACGACCGCCATGGGGGTGATGGCTGTCATGCAAATAGTATAGACGTTCGATTAAGAGCGCGCAACCCTCACTTCAGAGGAAAGAGGTCGCTCAGATCCGCGTGAATGCCGCTCAGCTTCAGGGCCCGGGAGTCAATGGCGGATTGCCAGGTGAGGTGACCGGCTGCGAGAGCGAGCAGGGTCGCGGCGTCGGTCTCGACCACGCTGGGTGGCGTTCCGCGGGTGTGCGACGGTCCTGAGTCATCTCCGACCTGCACAGCCGCGAAAGGCGGAATCCGTACCTCCACCGTCTTTCCCGGCCTGAGAGCCGCCAACCGCAACGCAACCGCGCGGGTAGCAAGGGCAGTGGTGTCTGACGGTACGGCCAGACCGGCCCGCTGGGCGCGAACGAGCAGATCGGCCAACTCTCGTTCAGGCGGGTCAGGTGCAGCAGGTGGAACTACCCGACCCGGGTCGCCAACCTCCGCACGCAGGTGCTCGATCGTTTCCTTGACCCGAGCACGCGAAATGCCACCCATGCGGCGATCACATCTCCGAAGGCGGGCTCGGGGGGTCCATGGCCTTCTGGATCCCCTCAATGGCTGCGTGTGAGACGTCCATGAATGCGTCGTAAGTCTTGGTTGAGCGACTCCCTTCTTTGCCGAGCAGGGCCGGACGCAAACTGGGGAGGTGTGGATCAGCCAAGATTCCGGTCGCATGGATTTTGCCGGCCCCACTGTGGCTCAAGTGGGCGGCCGCCTTCGACAATGTGGATGCGACCTTGTCGAACCACTCGCCGCTCAGCCCGAGGCTCTTGGCTAGCTCAGAGATCTGGCGAAACAGCTTTTCGAAGGCCCGCGTGACTCTTCCGGCTGTGATGACGAGTTTTCCGACAAACCAGCTTCCGAAGCCGGCGATCGATGCACCGCCCGAGGGTACAGCGGCCGCAAGGGCGAGGATGGCGGCCTGCACGATCTGGACAACGAATTCTTTGACTTGGCCCCAGACGAACTCGCGAACGATGGAGACGACCAAACCAACCCCCTTGATCCAATTCTCCATGCACACGGCGGAGGCTAGGGCGCTCTCGAACAAATGATGAGTTGCTGTCTGAGTTCTCTGGAAGGCAGAAAAGGCCGGACCGGACCAGCAGGAGGTGCCGGTGATCATGCCCTCGTGTGCGACGCCCGCGCCCGCCATTCGTCGGCTCAGGTTCTCCCACACCTGAGCTTGCGCCATGATGGCACGGGAGTTGCCCGCCAACAGGTCGAGCGTGTCCTTGAGGAACGACACATGCTCGACTATGAAGTCGAGCAGCCAGCCGACAGGGGCACTGATGATTGCGTGTAGGGGATCGACCACGGTGTCGAGTATGTCGAGGCCGACGTCAAAGACGCTCACGCCATCACTAAGTTCCGACCGTCCGTCCGACCAATGATCGAAGGCGGTGGCCAGCGACGAATAAATCGGAATCTTGAGTTCTGTTCCGTCGATCATGAGTTGTGACGAGGCATTCATTGTAGGTCCTCTATCATCTTGTCTGCCAGGACCGCACATTCGTTTTCAGTTGTCGTGTACCGGCCGACGGTCCCCCACATCGTCTCGGCGCATGCGCGCAGCACGTGTGCAAACTGGACATTCGCCCCACTCAACGCAAGATGTGTTGCTGCCAAGACAGGAACGGCAATGGGGCCGCAGAAGAGGCCGTACATCAAAGGATTGCCGATGGACGACGCAACGGCATCGCCGACGACACTTTCAATCTCAGCGGCAAGGTCCTCGTGTGCACGCGCGAGTTCGGTTAGTTCACGCACCGAAAATGTTATCACAGTCATGATTCCCCCCTGAATCTTTCTATTCCCGTGGCCCGGCCGGATCGATCGTGACCCCAAGATCGGCGAGCAATTGGCTCAGGTTCTCACGAGCGCGGGTCAACGCGTCCCCGTACAACCGAGAGAACAGTGCGGACGCTTCCTCGGGGCTCAAGCGGCCGTACGACGGAAGGAACGTCAGGTCCGTCATCTCGCCCGTGGGCCCGCACTCGACGCGCATCTCCGGCGTCTCAGCGGTGCCGCGGGCCAGTTCGTAGGCGCGTTTCAGAAGGGGCAGTTGCTGGCTCAACGCTCTGGTGCGTGACTCGAGGTCGGCCTGCCAGGTGGACGGGTCACCACCGACCCGGTGGCGGTCGAAGTCGAGTTCGCGGACGAAGTCGTCAACGGAAAAGGGGCCGTCGTCGTCGGTGTCGAACACTCTGTCGAAGGCCGACTCGGTCGCAGGCGTGGCGACCGGCGGAGGTGACGGGGGAGCAGTGGCGGTCGGCAGGTCGCGACCCGCAGCCGCGGCGGCAGCTTCTGGCCCTAGGCTTCCCCGCACCGACTGCGCGAGGGCATTGCTGCCCAGGATCGTGGCTGCAGCATTGGCAAGATGGGCGTTGCTCCGAGCCTGGCCCTCGGCATACGCCTGCATGACCGCTGTGCGCAGCTGGGCATGACTCGTCGCGCCGCGACCGGTGAAGCGCAACCCCTCGATCGTGGTGCCGTTGACCCGGATCGAAACCTCCGGCCGTACGACGGTCGTGGCCGCCTGTTTCGTGGTCTCGGCGAACGCTTTCGACTCTGCTTCGAACCGCGCGGTGAGGCTGTTCAAACGGGCGAGGAAGGCGCGCGGACCGTCGCCGGACACATCCATGAGCGAACACTAGTGACGATCCCCGCGGTTAGGCTGGCGTTCGTGCGGTTGGTGACGACGGAGGGCGATCTCGCCCGCAAGGGGTTCGCTGAACCAGCCAAGGCCGCCGCCGTCATCGACCAATTGAGTGACCTGCACGAAGACGGTTGTGCCTCCCTCGTCGACCTGGCCGCAGCGGCGCTCGATCCAGACTTGGCTCTGGCGACCCTGCTGGACCTGCTCAAGGCAGATCCCCTTCGGATTCACTCGCTGATCGAGCAGCCGGAGTTCGCGCGCCGTGTGGTGGCGGTCATGGGTGGTTCGTCAGAACTTGGCCGCCGACTGGCCATGCGGCCGTACGACATCGAGGTCCTGCTCCCCGACCCCGTGCGGCACACCGCCGACGAGATCACCACCACCCTCCTGGGCGCCGTCGGCGCCGACCCGGCAGCCCAGCTGCCGGTTGCGTCGTCGCCGACGGCGCCCGACGACCTCCGCCACGCCTATAGGAGACAGCTCTACCGAATCGCTGCCAGGGACCTGACCGCCTCCGAGCCCCTGACCGTCCTCCCCGACATCGCAGCGGAGCTCGCAGACGCTGCCGACGCGGCCCTGCGGGCCGCTCTCGCCATCGCCCGCTCGACCACCGTCCACCACGAACTGGTCAGATTCGCGGTGCTGGCGTTGGGGAAGACAGGGGCCCAGGAACTCAACTACATCTCCGACGTCGACGTGCTCTACGTGGCCGAACCGGCGCTCGACGACACGGGAGAACCGCTGTGTTCGCCCGAACAGGCGGTGTCGATCGGCACCCGCCTGGCGGCCGCCGCGACCCGTGCCTGCTCCGACCACACGGGGGCGGGCACGATCTGGCAAGTCGACGCCGGGCTCCGTCCCGAGGGCAAGGCGGGCCCCCTCGTGCGAACCATGGCGAGTATGCGGGCGTACTACTCGAAGTGGGCGAAGAACTGGGAATTCCAGGCGATGCTGAAGGCCCGCCCGATGGCCGGCGACCTCGACCTCGCCCAGGAATTCTGCGACCTGGTCTCTCCGCTGGTCTGGCAGGTGGGGGAGAAGGACGGGTTCCTCGCCGACACCCAAGCGATGCGGCGGAGGGTCATTTCGCTGATCCCGTCGAACCAGGCCGACCGCGAGATCAAACTCGGGGCCGGGGGGCTGCGCGACACCGAGTTCAGTGTCCAATTGCTGCAACTCGTGCATGGCCGCGCCGACGAGCGGGTGCGGGTCAGGGCCACCCTGCCGGCCTTGAGGGAGCTGGTCGACCACGGCTACGTCGGCCGTGAGGACGGCGCCAAACTCGCCGACGCGTATCGGTTCCAGCGGCTGCTGGAACACCGGATCCAGCTCTACCGAATGCGCCGTACCCATCTTCTGCCCGAGCCGGGCGACACCCACAGTCTCACCTTGCTTGCCCGGGCTACGAACCTGCCCGAGCCCGACGACGTCGTCGACGCCTGGCGGCAGAGCGCTCGACTGGTCACGCGGCTCCATCAACGGGTCTTCTACTCGCCGTTGCTCGAGGCGGTCGCGCGGATCCCGTCGGCGGAGATTCGCCTGACCACCGACGCGGCGATGACCCGCCTCGCGGCGCTGGGGTACGCCGATCCAGGCGCAGCCCTTCGGCACATCGGGGCACTGTCCGCCGGCATGAGCCGGCATGCCGAGATCCAGCGGCAACTGTTGCCCGCGATGCTGGGCTGGTTCGCCGACGGGCCGAATCCCGACCATGGGCTATTGGCGTTCCGCCAGGTCTCCGACCAGCTCGGGTCTACCCCGTGGTACCTGCGCGCGCTGCGCGACGAGTCGGCCATGGCCGAACGGATGGCGCATATCTTGTCGACGTCCCGGTACGCGGTCGACCTTCTGCGCCGAGCCCCTCAACAGGTCGAATTGCTGGCCTCCGACGAACTGATCGTGCCCCGGCCCCTCGAGGAGATCCGGGCGGCGATGGAGGCGAGCCTGGGCAGGTACGGCCAGACCGAGCCTGCGCTGGAAGCCGTACAGACGATCCGTCGGCGCGAGCTCCTGCGTCTCGCCATGGCCGACATCCTGGGACACGCACCGCCCGAGATCGTCGGCAGGTCACTGACCGATGTCGCCGACGCAACGGTCGACGCGGTGCTCGAGACCGCGCGCCGCGAGGTCGACGATGCGCCCACGATGGCCGTGATCGCGTGCGGTAGTTGGGGCGGTAGTTCGATGGGGTACGCATCCGACGCCGACGCGATGTTCGTCATCGACGACACGGACGACCCTCAGGTGACGCGCAAGGCGATCGCGATCGCGAGCCGGGTCAGGACACTCCTCAAGCAAGGGGGTCCGGACAGCGCGCTCACGCTCGACGCCGACCTACGGCCCGAGGGGAAGGACGGGCCGTTGGTGCGCACGCTGTCGGCCTACCGCACCTACTACGGCCGTTGGTCGGCGACGTGGGAGGCGCAGGCGCTGCTGCGCGCCGATCCGGGTGCGGGGGACAGGTCGATCGGGGCCCGGTTCGTGGAGATCATCGATCCGGTTCGTTACCCCGACGGCGGTCTCACCGCCAAGCAGATCGTCGACATCCGACGGCTCAAGGCACGGATGGAAGCGGAGCGCATGCCGCGCGCCGTCGACCCGAAGCGGCACGTGAAGCTCGGGCCCGGCGGCTTGTCGGACGTCGAATGGACGGTGCAGTTGCTGCAGCTGGAGCACGGTTTCGAGGTGCCGGCTCTGCGGACCCCGAAGACCCTGCCGGCGCTCCAGGCGGCTGCGGAAGCGGGGCTGCTCGACGGCACTGACGCTGTCGCGCTGCGTGATGCCTGGCACTTGGCGGGCCGCATCCGGAACGCCTCGATGCTCGTGCGTGGTCGGGCTTCCGACACGGTTCCGACGGACGTCAGGGAGTTGGCGCAGGTGGCGCAGGCGTTGGGGTACGGGCGGGGTGGCGCTTCGCACTTGCTCGATGCTTGGGCGCGTACGGCTCGGCGAGCTCGCTTCGTGGTCGAGCGGCTGTTCTACGGCGGGGACTGAACCAGGCACGCCGAAGCCCCGGACCCGAGCGGATCCGGGGCTTCGGGAGCCTTCAGGCCTTCTTCTCGAACAGGCTGAGCTTGCCGTAGTGCTTGGCAAGCAGGTAGTAGACGGTGACGCGGTTCTTGCGGTGCGCGCCCTTGAGAATCGTTCCGACCTCGGCCAGAGCTTTGTCGATGTCGGCGTCGGAATCGGTGATGGCGAGCTTCTTCTTGATGAAGCCCTCCCGCACTCGCTTCAACTCCTCTGGATCGGAGAACGACACCAGCGACGAGTCCTGCTTCTGCAGCGCAATGCCACAATGCCGGACGATCGCCGCGATATGGCCGTCGTCAGCCGCCGGGTCGTACTTCTTGACGTCTGCTGCCCAGTCCGCCATGGACTCCTCCTTCGACGCCCAGATCGGTTCAATGGTGTGGCGTCAGCGCTGACAGTACCCCTGCCGATTGTGGATGGGGCGGATCGAGCGAAAGCGCCACGCCGTCACAATTCGAGCGTTTGCCGTACCCCGCCCGCAATGATCGGCGTCCCGTCGGGTACGGCTCGAGCCCCCAGATCCCGCAGCCGTAGGTAGAGACTCTCGGGGCTGGGATTGAAGTGACTGAGGTGTACGGCGACGACGTCGGTCTCACCCGTGACGTTGCCCCACTCCCGCAGTTGCTCGACCGCTCGGGCGAACGTGGCCAGCGTGTGATGTCGGCCGTCGACCGCTTGGTCCGTCGCGTCGCCGAAGGTTTCCTCCAGCAGCACCAGGTCGAGTTCGGTGCCGGCGAGCATCTCTTTGACCCCCCGCGCCCAGGGTCCGGTGTCAGTCGCCCAGAGGATAGTGGCGTCGGGCCCCGCGATCGCGTACAGGCATGCCTCACCGTCGGCGACGTGGGCGGCCGGCAGAGCCCTCACGCGATACGGCCCCAACACGACGTCACGACCGGCGGTGATCGGCACCAGCTTCACCGCCGAATCCTCGAACCATGGACGACACGCCCGGATCACCGGGTCGGGGCCGACCACGACCAGTGGTTCGTGGTTCACCCACGAGCGATGCAACAGGAACGCCGGGTCCAGGTGGTCGTGGTGGGCGTGGCCGACCAAGACGTACTTCACGCCGGCGAGCGAGATGTTGGAACGTAGTGCCTCACGCGGGGCTTCGGGCCCTGGATCGATCAGCAGCACGTTGTCGACCAGCGCAGACGTCGGGGTCCGGAGTACGCCGGCTTCGACCAATCCCGTGCAGCAGTCCTCGGCGCACCACGCGTTGGGCCAACCGTCGGCTGCTCCCGTGCCCAGCATCAGCACTTCCATGAGGGCAACCTAACGGTTGACGGACCTCAGCCCGACCACCGCTGGTCGCGCATCGTGATGTCGCGTTGGCCTGGGGCCTGTGAGCGGCTGCGTCAAGGCTCGGGCACGTGGGGTAGGGGTCGGGGTTCGGGGCCCGCCCGGACTTCGGCCACGGCGCCGAGTTGCGCCACGAGCACCGCGGCCAGCATGAGCGCGGCGCCGACCAACCCTCGGGCTGACATGCGCTCCGACAGCCACCAGGCCCCACCGACGGCTGCGAAGACCGCCTCCAACGCCATGATCATGGCCGCGTGCGACGCTTTGGCATCGCGCTGAGCGATGACCTGCAAGGTGAAGGCCACGCCTGACGACAACACGCCGGCGTACAACAAGGGCACCACCGCGTCGGCGAGCCCGGCGAACGGTCGCGGTTCCGAACCGAGCGCGACGATGCTGCACACGAGCGCGCAGGTGCCGAACTGGACGACGCACAGCCGCAGCGGATCGACGTGACCGAAGCGCTCGATCGCGAGGATGTGAGCGGTCCAGAACACCGCACAGCCCAGGACCAGAAGGTCGCCCACGTTGACGTGGAATGTGTCCCCGACGCTCAGGAGAAACAGGCCGACCAGGGCCAGCCCGACGCCCAGCCAGGCCGTCCAACTCGTCGTCTGGCGGAATACGACGAACGCCGTCACCGGGATGAAGACCATGTAGAGCCCGGTGATGAAACCCGCGTTCCCGGCCGTGGTGAAGGCCAACCCCGCCTGCTGCAGCAGGCTGCCTCCGGTCAGGGCCGTCCCGATCAGCGCACCCGGCACCAGCGCGGCACGCCAGCGAGCCCGGCGTTCCTGCTTGTCGCGACGTGAAGCGGCGTCGAAGAACGTCACGACCGGCAGGAGCACGAGGAAGCCGAGGACGTGCCGTACCCCCGTGAACGACGCCGGAGCCATCGCGTCTGCGCCGACCCGCTGAGCCACGAACGCCGAGCCCCAAATCATGGCAGCGACCAGCAGCAGCACATTCGCGCGCATCCGCCGGCCAGCCCACGTCACGACCGGGAGCCTAGGGAACGGGCCCGAGCCTCAGGACGGGATCTCCCACGTGTGGACAGGGAGATTGGAGTGCATGCCTTCGGAGTAGAGGCGCAACATCTGCCTCAGCGCCCGGGGGCGAGACAGCCCTCTCCTCTCGAACGCCTCGACCGTCTGGACCTGCCAGGAGGCTCCGTTTCGGCGCAGTCGGCACCGATCGGCGACGATCCCGAGGTACCGGTCGCGGGCCGCCGCAGCGACCCCCCACCGGGACAGGCCCTCGTCGGCGAGAGGTAGGAGGTGTCGCAACAGGAGTTCGTCCCACGAGATCTGACCGTGGCCCGGCCAGTAGAGGACACTGTCGACCCCGTAGCGCGCCGCCTGAGTGAAGTTGTCGTGGGCGGCGTCGAAGCTCATCTTCGTCCAGACCGGCCGCTCCTCGCCGGCGAGCCGGTGCACCGCGCCGTAGTAGAAGGCCGCGTTCGCCAGGGTGTCGACGACGGTCGGCCCGGCTGGCAGCACCCGGTTCTCGACGCGCAGGTGGGGGCGGCCTTCGACGATGTCGTACACCGGCCGATTCCATCGGTAGACGGTGCCGTTGTGGAGTCGCAGTTCCTGGAGCTTCGGTGCGTGCCCCGACTGCAGCACCGCCTCGGGGTCTTCGTCGCTGATCTCCGGCAGCAACGCCGGGAAGTACCGCACGTTCTCTTCGAACAAGTCGAAGATCGAGGTGATCCATCGCTCCCCGAAGAACACCACCGGCCGTACGCCCTGGTTCTTCAGTTCCGGCGACCGCGTGTCGGTGGCTTGGAGGAAGAGTTCGGTTCGCGTCTCTGCCCACAGGTGATGGCCGAAGAGGTACGGCGAATTGGCCCCGAGCGCGAGCTGGGGTCCGGCCAGCGTCTGAGCTGCGTTCCAGTAGTCGGCGAAGGATTCGGGCGACACCTGCAGGTGCAGTTGCACCGACGTGCAGGCCGATTCCGGTGCGATGGAGTCGCTCACCATCTGCAGGCGTTCGACACCGTCGATGTCGAGCTCGATGTTCTCCCGGCGGGTGGCCAACACCGCCTCGTCGATGGCGGCGTACCGCGCGTTCGTGCTCATCCACTCACCGGTCAGGTCGCCGGCCATCAGCGTCGGAAGGATTCCGATCATCACGATGTGGCTGTCGGACTCGTTGGCCCGTTCCTCGGCCCGGTCGAGAGCCCGCCGCAGGTGGGTTTCGAGGTGGACGACCGACATGCCGGGCAGCGGTCGCGGCGCGACGTTGAGCTCGATGTTGTAGCGGCCCAGTTCGGTCTGGAAGGAAGTGTCGGCGATGGCCTCCAGCACCTCGGCGTTGCGCATCGCAGGTCGCCACGTGTCGTCGACGAGGTTGAGTTCGATCTCCAGCCCGGTCAACGGCTGGTCGAACTCGAACTGATGCTCGGTCAGCATGCGCTCGAACACGTCGAGGCAACGCCGTACCTTCAGCCGGTACGCCTTCCGCTGCTCCCGGGTGAATCTGGCCGTGCTGATGTCGTCGCCCATCTCACCTCCTGTGCGCACATGCAAGCACGACCAGCCGGGCTTGGGGAGGGATTGCGCTCAGCGGTTCCTAGAGCCGCTGACTCAACGCGGTGGCGTACGCGACCAGAGCGTCCCGATAGGGACTACCGCCGGTCGGCTGGGAGACGCGCATGACCGTCACGAGCAACCCGTGTTGGGCGAAGCTCACCCACTCACCCGGGGTCTCGTTTGTCGTGGGGCAGTACCACCCCTTCGTCGACCCGACCGTTACGGCCGACCCCTTGCCGTACGTCGGCATGCAGCTCGACGTCTGCCGATGGGTGAACCAGGCCGAATCGGGCATGACCAGCACGAGGGCTTCCTCGTCCTCGCTGGCGGTTTTGTAGAGGCAGCTCAGCCCTGGCCAGGTGCGAGATTCTTCCTGGGCCTGCTCCTCGCTCGTCGGCATCGGGCTCGCCTTGGAGGGTTCCGTGTACGCCTGAACCGGCCTGGGGTTCACCGAGAGAGATTCGAGCAGAGCCGGGATCGTCACCGAGTCGCACGATCGGGGGATCTGGCCGGTGGCGGTGGTCCGGCTGGACCCGCCGGTCTGGGATCCCGCAGACGGGACGGACGGGGCCGAGGATCCGGCCGGCGAGGAGGAGTCGGCCGGGGTCGACGGTGCGGCAGAGCAGGCGGCCATCGTGAGCAGAGAGAGCGCGACGGTGGCGAGTGCTCGACGCATAGAGCCGACCCTAGTGGACCGAGACAGGGTTCTCGGCCGAGCGGAGGAGGCGTCGCCGTACCCAGAACGGTTCGACCACGAGCCCTGCCTTGGCGACCTGGACGATCAGCCAGATGGCCACGGCGGTGACGGCCACGATCGTGACCCACGAGGCCTCCATGCCGAACTGACCGCCTGTGAGCCAGTCCGGTCCGGGCATCGTGGATCGGATCCACCCCGACCCCTGGGCTGACGTGCCCGAGATCACAATCCCGAAGATCGGGCCCTGGACCACGTTCCACGCGAAATGCACACCCATGCACACCCACAGGCTGCGGGTGAAGGCGTACAACGCAGCGAACAAAATCCCAGCCTCCAAAGCGATCCCACCCCCTCCGGCGAGTGTGGCGTGGGGATTCGTGAGGTGCACGAGCCCGAAGACCAAGCCGCTGATCGCCGTCGCTGCCCAGGTGCCGAACGTGTCCTCGGTGAGCCGGAACAAGATCCCGCGAAACATGATCTCTTCGTTGATCGCGGCCGAGAAGCCGGCGACCAGGATCATGAACCAGGGGTTGTAGGAGGGGTCCACACCGACGATCCGGTACCCCCCGAACAGGGCGATCAGCCCGATGCTGCCGCTCACCAGGACGGTGCCGATCAGCAATCCCGTACCGACCCCGCCCACGCGACGAAGCGAGAGTTCGTGGACGGGGCTGCGTTGCTCCCACCACCGGCCGAGCAGCAGGTACGCGGCCAGGAAGACCGGGATGGCGATGACATTGCCCCAACTGGCGACGGCTCGGCCGAACTCGGAACCTTGCGCGGCCGAGCCGAGGACCATCCCGATCACGAGTCCGATCACCAGGCTGAACACCAGCCCGATCGCGGCGACCAGTCCGGCGAAGACCAAGAACCGGATCAGCGCGTTGTAACGCCAGCGACGCACGGGCGGGAACGGTTTGTACGGCTGATCGGCCGTCAGCAGGTCGGCTGGCCGGGGGATGCTGGGGGCGCCGAGGAATCTGACCAGGGCCTGGGGGACGGGCATGCGCGCAGCCTAGCCAGCAGACGTTTGGCTCCCGTCATCGATCTCACCTGGCATCCCTTGAGCCTGGCGGCGTGTCGCCGGGCCGGATCCTGCCGGAGCAGAGCGAGACCGCGACGCAACAGCACCAGGGGTGGCTTGCGGCGTTGGCGCAGGTCACGGACCAACCTCAGCAGGAACACCAGAACCTGCGGTCGATGGAGCCAGATCCCGGTGACGTCGATCCCCTCGGCCTGGCAGCTGCCGACCAGCTCGGGGGCGAAGATGCCCTCGGCGACGACGACCCGACGCTCACCCGCCGCCGGGTCGGTGAAGTCGGACAGCCTCAACACGTGAGAACCCACGCGCCGGCTGGTGCTGATGTCGTACACGGGAACGGTCACCTCACCGACGGTGAGCAACGTACGGATCGCGGCCATGGCCGCGTCGCCGTCCCAGGTCGCCGGATCGTCCCAGTCGACGATGCCGTGAGCCCTCGGCAAGTCGGGAGCGTCGAAGTCGCGGTAGAACTCGTCCAGGCGAAGCCGAGGCAAGCCGGATTCCCTGGCCAGGTGAGACTTGCCACTGCCGGACGAGCCCGCGAGCAGGACCAGGGCCGGCCGGCAGCCCATGGTCAGCCGAGCCCCAGCGTGGAGGCCATCTCCTGGCGCAACGCCGCCAACCGCACCGCAGCGCGGGTACGGGCGGCCGGTACGTCGGCCGACTCGGCCACGGTCGCCCGCACTTCCAGGTAGCACTTGAGCTTCGGTTCGGTGCCCGAGGGGCGTACGACGACCCGGACCGTCTGCCCGGCCAGTCTCACCGCATCGGTCGGTGGCAGCCCGTCTGCACCGTCGACGAAGTCGGTCACTGCGACCTGCTCGCCGAGCAGATGGGTCGGCGGCTCGGCCCGGAGTTGGGCCATCGCGTCGGAGATGATCGTCAGGTCGTCGACCCGGACCGACAGTTGCGACGTGCTGACCAGGCCGTACGTCCGGGCGATGTCGTCGAGCCGGTCGTTGAGCGTGCGGCCTTCGGCCTTGAGCCGTGCGGTCAGCGCCAACAGCCGGAGCGCCGCGGACATCCCGTCCTTGTCGGGAACCGTGCCGGGATCGCAGCAGTACCCGATCGCTTCCTCGTACCCGAACGCCAGACCGGGCACGCGCCCGATCCACTTGAAGCCGGTCAACGTGGTGGTGAACGGCTGCCCGTACGCAGCGGCCATGCGGCCCAGCAACGACGACGAGACGATCGAGCAGGCGTACACACCCTCGACTCCTCGCCTCAGCGCATCGTCGCCGAGCAGGGCACCCAGCTCGTCGCCGGTCAGCATCCGCCAGTCGCCGTCGACGACCGCCGCTGCGGCACAGCGGTCCGCGTCGGGGTCGTTGGCGACCACGACATCGACGCGGGTACGGCGAGCCAGGTCGAGGGCGAGGTCGATCGCTCCGGGCTCTTCGGGGTTGGGGAAGCCGACGGTCGGAAAAGCCGGATCGGGGTCGTGCTGTGCCGCGACGACGTGGGGAGCAGGCAGCCCTGCCCGTACGGCGACGGCTTCCAGCACCCGCGCGCCGACGCCGTGCATCGCGGTGTAGACCCACGAGACGTCGCGGGGTTCGGAAGACGGCAGGAGGCTCGCCACGTGGGCGACGTACGCCTCCACGAGTTCGTCGCCGACCGTGGTGTACGTCTGGGCCCGGGGGAGGCTCGCCGTCGGGAGTCCGCTGGCCTTTGCGATCAGCGCCGCGATCTCGCCATCGACCGGTGGCACGATCTGGCTGCCGTCGCCGAGGTAGACCTTGTAGCCGTTGTCCTGGGGCGGATTGTGCGATGCCGTGACGACGATCCCAGCCACGCATTCGAAGTGACCGATCCCGAAGGCGACCACGGGGGTGGGCGTCGCTCGTTCGAGCAGGAGCGGTTGGAATCCCTGGGCGGCCAGGATTTCTGCCGTGTCCTGGGCGAACAGCGCCGACTTGTAGCGGGCGTCGAAGCCGACGACGACGCGACCACCGCCGTACCCGTGCTCGGTCAACCATGCTCCGAAACCGGCGGCCGCCCGGGAGACGACGACCCGGTTCATCCGGGCGGGCCCAGGCCCGAGCGGGCCCCGCAGTCCCGCCGTACCGAATTCCAGGGGCCCTGCGAAGGCGGATTCGAGTTCGGCAGCCGCTGACTGGTCTCCGGCTGCCGCCGCCTCGACCAGCCGGTCGAGTTCCGCAACCGTGTCGGGATCGCGGTCCTGGTTACGCCAGGCACGGGCATCGGCGAGCAGATCGGTCATGGGCTGCCTTTCGCGCGGCGGGCTCCGGCCGGAGCGCCTGGCCGGAGACTATCGCGCCTGGTGAGAACGCGAGCAGCCCCGATCTGGGTACGCCTCTTCCGCCAGGCGGTCACGGACGGTTAGCCTCGCCGAACGCGCACATGTACCAGGAGGAACAGCCATGACCGAGCTCGAGGGTGACGTCTATTACCCGGACCCATCCATCGGGGCGAACGCCAACTGCCCCAATCCTGACGTCGTCCGAGCCGCGGCCCTGGCTGACCCGCAGGGCTTCTGGGAGGCCCGGGCCGAAGAACTGGAGTGGTTCGAGAAGTGGGATCGTGTGCTCGACGACGACAACGCTCCGTTCTACCAGTGGTTCACCGGTGGCAAGACCAACATC
>JBDHZQ010000017.1:0-33599 GCA_039811945.1 Propionibacteriaceae bacterium | reverse complement strand
TCAGAGCGGGTCGGGAGTAGGCTCGTTCGACGCGCCTCGTTACGACTCCTGACCCGGCCCCCCGCCACTCCACAGCAGGACTGAGAGAATCGATCAATGGCCCAGTTCACCTCGACCGTGTACCAGAACGAGTTCCTGACCGACGGCGGAACCGACGTCAACGCGATCGTGACCATCGACTGCTCCGGAGCTGGTTCGGCGGGGCAGACAGGTTCGGGCGCCGCCGGAGAAATCATCATCGTCGACACGTCCGGTTCGATGGGCGAGGCCAACATGAGGGCCGCCAAGCAAGCGGCCATGGTGGCGGTGGACGCGATCCTCGACGGCACCTTCTTCGCGATCGTCGCGGGCAACCACAAGGCGTACCTCGCCTACCCGATGGTCCAGACCGGTGCCGGCATGGTGCAGATGAACGCCCACACACGGCGTCAGGCGAAGGATGCGATCAGCTTCTTCCGGTCAGACGGTGGCACCGCCATCGGCGCCTGGCTCAACCTCGCGCGGGCCTTGTTCGAGTCGGTCGGGCCGCTGTCGCAGAAACACGCAATCCTGCTGACCGACGGGGAGAACCACAACGAGACTCCGCAGCAGCTCGACGCAGCGATTCGCAATTGCATCGGCCAGTTCCAGGTCGACGCGCGCGGTGTCGGCGTCGACTGGAAGGTCGAGGAGATTCGAAAGATCTCCCAGGCGCTGCTCGGCACGGTCGACCTCATTCCCTCACCTCAGCAGATGCCCGCGGTGTTCCTGGAACTCATGCGCAAGGCCATGGGCCGTGGCGTCGCCGACGCGCAGTTGCGCGTGTGGGTGCCGCAGGGAGCGCAGGTGTTGTTCGTACGGCAGGTGTCCCCCACCGTGGAAGACCTGACGCATCGCGGCGTGCCGGTCAATCCGCTGACCCAGGGTTACCCGACGGGGTCGTGGGGCGACGAGTCGAGGGACTACCACATCGCGGTACGGCTTCCAGCCAAAGCGGTCGGCCAGGAGCAGCTCGCGGCGCGGGTGCAACTCGCGATGGGGCCTGACGTCGTCACCCAAGGTCTCGTCAAGGCGAAGTGGTCGAGCGATCCGGCCCTGACGGCTCGGATCAGCCCTGAGGTCGCCCATTACACCGGTCAGACCGAGCTGGCCGCCGCGATCCAGGAGGGGCTGGCCGCGAAGGCGGCCGGCGACGATCGCACGGCGACCACCAAACTTGGCCGGGCGATCCAGTTGGCCCAGGAGACCGGGAACGACGAGGCGACCTCGAAGCTCAAGAAGGTGGTCGACGTGCAGGATGCGGCCACCGGCACCGTGCGCCTCAAGCGGGGCGTCGACAAGGCCGACGAGATGGCCCTGGACACGGCCTCGACCAAGACCACGCGGATCCGCGGCTGATGGCCGGCATCTGCGAGGCCGGACACCGGTCGGAAACCGACGACTACTGCGACGTCTGTGGCCTGCCGATCGTGGCGCCGGCTCCGCCCATGGCACCGGCCGGCCGTCCGTCACCTCCCGGTGGCCGGACGGCCGCCCCACGACCGCCTGCTCCGACCTCGCAACGCTGCCCCAATTGCTCCGCGATCAATCCCGCCGACGCGCTGTTCTGCGAGGCGTGCGGGTACGACTACACCACCGGCACATTGCCCCGCACCAACCTGGCCGGGGCACTCGGGTTACGACCCCGCACCCAGGAGGTTCCCGTGAGCCAGCCCGACCAGACCCCTGACGCCGACCTGACGACCCAAGCCCCCGCCGATTCCGAGGATGTGTCAGCCCAGGATCCCGAAAGCCCGGGCGCCGAATCCGCGTCGCAGCCCGACCCATCAGCCCCCGCCGGCGACGCACCGGAAGCATCGGCCGTAACCGGCGACGCGCCGACGCCGGAGACGCCGGTCTCCGAGGCAGAGACCCGCGTTCCCGCGCCGGCCGAGAACCCGCTCGACGATGCTCCGACCGCCGGCCGACCCGCCCCACGGAGGGAGTCGTACGTCGCCGAAGTCTGGATCGACCCCGACTGGTACGCGGTGCAGCAGAGCCCGGACCAGATGCCCTCGGTGGGCTTGCCCGAGACGTTCAAGCTCGGCGCCGACAACCTGGTCGGGCGGATCTCACGCAGCCGGAACATCTACCCCGAGGTGGATTGCGGGCTGGACACCGGCTGCAGCCGGCGTCAGGCCAGGCTCTCGACCGACGGCACACGGTGGTACGTCGAGGACCTCGAGTCGGCCAATGGCACCTACGTCGCCCCGTCGTCCGGCCCGCTCCCGACGACCCCGATCACCGGGCGTCGTGAACTGGGCGCCGACGATCGCGTGTACGTCGGGGCTTGGACCCGGATCGTGGTGCGTAAGGCGTCGAAGGACGAGATCGACTCGCTGGGCTGAGCGACGAAAGTCAGGCTGCCTCCAGCTTCTCAGCCATCCGCGCGGCGAGAAGACTTTGGGCCTTTTGGAGACGTTTCAACGTGTCACGTAGGTCGGCGTAGGGAGTCCTGGTGAGTTGCTGGTTGAAGAGGTCTCCTTCGGTCTCCATGACGCGGAGCCTCGCGTAGTAGAGCGTGTCCTCGGTCAGATGGGCCAGCACCACCATGCCGGTCAGCAGGGGATGATTCATCGTCACGTTCTGCCCGCGGTCACGGCCGTGTTCGAGTTCGACCGCGAGCGCGTAAGCGAACTCGGCGGTATGGCCGAGCGTCCTTTCCCCTTTGAACTGGGCGGGCCGAGTCATGAAGTCGTTGAGCAGGGTCGGCACGGGCTTGCCGTTATTGCGAGGATCGAGGTAGCCGTCACGGATCAGAGCGGCGAGGAGCCCGAGAATGTGGTCGGCCTCGCCCGCGGGGACGACGTTCCAACCGTCCGCGTCGGGCGGTGCGATCTCGTCGAGAGACAGCGCCGCCCAATTGCGGCGGATCTTCAACGACGCGCAGAAGGAACCGACGGCGGCGACGTCGAGAAAGTCGAACTGCACATGGGCACCGTCGGCGAAGGCCGAGACGGTGTCGACGACGTAATGGGCCATCTTCTTGGCGTCGCCGGTGGCGGCGGCTTCCTCGTACGACGGGTACTGCGGCGTGTTCATGGGTCCTCGCTCGGCGACTGGAAATGGTCACGGCGGCGGCCTCTCCGCCGTGAACTCGACACTAGTGGCGCGCACGTGGGTGTGCGGGCGCAGCCTCAAGGGACCTCACCCGTCCGGTCGACCCACCCCCAGGGGGTGAGTCCCGTCCAGCCCGCCCCACCCGCGGGCGCACCGCTCGCCCATGCCAGGATCCGGCCGAGCCGAGTCCCTCTCTGCCGACGGCGAACAGAGCCGCGGTCGCCGAATCGGCTGTGGCAGAGTCGTACGCGAGTTCGAAGGAAGGAACCGCTCGTGGAGATCAAGGTCGGCATGACACACGTGAACCGTGAGGTGACGATCGACGTGGAACGTACGGCCGAGGAGATCGCCTCCAGCCTGGCCCAAGCTTTGTCGGAAGACGGAGTGCTCACGCTGGCGGACGGCAAGGGGCGCCGGATCCTGATTCCGGCCGCCGGAATCGCCTACCTCGACCTCGGCCAGGAGAACGCCCGACCTGTCGGTTTCGGGACTGTCTGAACTTCGTCGTAGACTGAGCACAGTCGCATCGACTCGACGCGACTCGTCGCTCCAGGCCCCGTGGTCATTCGATGACCGCGCGCGGTGCCGAGCGAGGCCCGAGATTCCGGCCTGTGAGGGCCGGCCACCACGTGAGGCACGACCCTGACCACGCACACCACCGTGACGAGCCCGAGCAGCGCGCCCGAAGACTACGTCCACGACCCCACGACCGAAGCCGATCCCTTGGTCACGTTCGAGGAACTGGGCGTCAGGCCCGAGATCGTCGAAGCGCTCAACACCATCGGGATCACGCATCCGTTCCCGATCCAGACCCTCAGCATTCCCATTGCGATCCAGGGCACCGACATGATCGGCCAGGCCCGGACCGGCACCGGCAAGACCCTGGCCTTCGGGATCTCCCTGCTGCAGCGGATCGCCGTACCCGGAGAGTCGGCGTACGACGAACTGCCGGCTCCCGGCAAGCCGCAAGCCCTCGTCATGTGTCCGACCCGCGAACTCGCGCTGCAGGTCACCCGGGACCTCGCGATCGCCTCGACGATCCGCAAGGCACGGGTGCTGACGGTGTACGGCGGAGTGGGCTACGACCCGCAGCTCGACGCGCTCAGCCAGGGCGTCGACGTGGTCGTCGGCACAACCGGGCGTCTCATCGACCTGGCCGACCGGCGCGCCCTCGACCTGTCACACGTCAGCGTGCTCGTGCTCGACGAGGCCGACGAGATGCTGGATCTCGGCTTCCTGCCCGACGTCGAGAAGCTGATCTCCAAGACCCCCAGCCACCGGCAGACCATGCTGTTCTCGGCCACGATGCCCGCGGCGATCGTCGCGTTGGCGCGAACGCACCTGTCCCACCCGGTGAACGTCAGGGCCGAAGCCCACGACGCCTCGGCCACCGTGCCCGATACCGAACAGTTCGTCTACCAGGCCCACGACCTCGACAAGCCCGAGATCGTCGCGAAGCTGCTGCAATCGCCGGCCGCCGGCAAGGTCATGGTGTTCTGCCGCACGAAACGTGGCGTCCAGAGGCTCACCGACGAATTGGTCGACCGCGGCTTCACAGCCACGTGCATTCACGGCGACCTCACGCAGGTATCGCGTGAGAAGGCCCTGAAGAAGTTCCGGGACGGCAAGGCGCAGGTGATCGTCGCCACCGACGTTGCCGCTCGTGGTATCGACGTGGCCCAGGTCACCCATGTCGTCAACTACGAGTGCCCCGACGACGAGAAGACCTATATCCATCGCATCGGTCGCACAGGCCGGGCAGGCAATACCGGCGTCGCCGTCACCCTTGTGGACTGGCAAGACGTGACGCGGTGGAAGGTCATCAACCGAGTCCTGGACCTTTCTTTCCCCGAACTGGCCGAGTCTTACTCGACGTCCGCGCACTTGTTGGCCGACCTGCAGATCCCCGAGGGCACGAAGGGCCGCATCGCTCCCCCGAAGGACGATCGTGGCGACCGTCCGGTTCGCGGCGAACGGAGCGGTCGCGGGGCGGGTCGCGGCGACCGCTCCGCCCGTGAGGATCGCCGTACGTCGGAGCCCGCCGGGAGCGAGCCGAGGCGGGCGCGGGTACGGCGACGCAACGGTCAGGTCGTGGCTGCCGACTCCGTGTCGGGCGAAGCCACCGTGGCTTCGACGGACCCGTCGTCGACGGCGACCGAGCCGTCCGGCGGAACGAAGCCTCGCCGGCGCCGGCGCCGTCGCGGAGGCGGTTCGGCCCCGGCCACTGCGGCCGAATGATCGACCGGCCGCGCGGTCAGGATCGGTCGCGCGGCTTGAGCCGTACGTAGAGCTGCTTGCGTACGACGGCGACCAGGTCACCGTCGCTATCGGAGATGTCGACCGCGAACCAGCGCAGGACCTTCTCCCCTGCCGCGGCGGCCGTGCGGATCTCTTCGACCTGGTCGTCGGCGATCTTCAGACGCGCTTCGAGGCGGGTTCGGCGGGGCTTCACGAACTCGATTTCGGCGGACTTGTCCCACACCGTGTAGGCGGGGCCGAGCAGGCGCACGAGCATGATGGCGAAGAATGGGTCGGTCATCGCGAACATCGACCCGCCGAACTGGGTTCCGAAGTAGTTGCTGGTCAGCGGACTCTTCGCCAGTGTCACGTCGATCGAACGCCAGTCGTCGGCGATGCGACGGACTCTGATTCCGTTCGCCAGGAACGGCGGCCAACACCCCATGGCTCGCCCCAGCCAGGTCGGCGACGTGAACATGGCCTTGATCGGTCCGATGCGCTGCACCCGTGGCAGATTAGCGAGACTCGCCGTGACACACCCAACGTCCGATCCGCATCGATGGCGTGGCCGCCGGCTCGGTCGAATTCGCCAAGCACCCACGGTGAGGTGGGGCAGACTGAAGCCCCGACTCGGCGGAAGAGGTCGCATGAAGATCTGCGTGTTAGGGCTGGGCAACATGGGGCTGCCGGTCGCGGCCAACCTGGCGGGGGCCGGCCATGACGTCACCGGTACGGCCCGAGGTGAAGTCCCCGCGGCGAGCCACGCGGGTGTCCGGGTGACGACCGACACCGCGGAAGCGCTGGCCGACCGAGACGTCGTCTTCTGTCTGCTTCCCGATCTGCCGTACCTGGAACCCTTGCTGCCGGAGCTCCTCGCCGGCGGCGCGCGCGACCTCGTCGTGATGAGCACCGTGTCGCCGCTGAGGGTGCGGGAACTCGCCAAGCGATTGGACGGGAAGGTCCACGTGGTCGACGCCTGCATGTCGGGTGGTGTGGCCAAGGCCGTCGACGGCAGCATGTCGATCATGTGCGGAGGCGACCCGACCGTGTTCGAGCGGCTCCGCCCACTGCTCGAGACCATCGGTGGATCGGTGCAGTTGATGGGCGGCGTCGGCGCGGGTGCCGTCGCCAAGGCCTGCAATCAGATGGTCGTCGCGGGCACGTTGGTGTCCCTCGCCGAAGCTGTCCTGGTCGCCCGTGAGAACGGGCTGGATGCCGGTCACGTGTTGGACGTGCTCGGTGCCGGACTGGCCGCTTCGGAACTGTTGAACCAGAAGCGACACGCCCTGGCCCACGACGATTTCAGCCCGAGCGGGCCGGCGAAGTTCCTCGTCAAGGACCTGAGGTTCGCCGAAGACTCGGCGCGAGGCCGGGAGCTGCCCTCGCTTCGAGTCTCGAAGGACTTGTTCGTCGGCCTCACGGAAGCCGGGCTCGGTGACCTGGACAACAGCGTGGTCTTGGAGTTCCTTCGCCGTACGACAGCGCCCTCGCCTGGGTCGGACTGACTGGTCGGTTCCGACCCGGGCGATGCTGGCGTCAGCTACGGCGCAGTGAGGCCGGACCTCCGGGTACGGCGATCCGCTCCCCGTTGTCTCGCAGTCTCCCGTCTTCGACGGCGAAGACCGCCAGGCAACGATCGGCGTAGAACTGCGCGACGACACGGGTGGAATCTGCGGTGAACACCACCCCTTGAGCCGCCGCACCTGCAGGTACGGAATCCACGGTGCGCAGCTGCCCGTCGTCGACGGCCAGGAGCACGAGCCGACCGTCGGGCTGGTGCCCAGGCGTGCCCGGAGGCAGCTGGCAGCCGGCCATGCACAGGGCGACGGCCCAGCGCCCGTCCGGGGAGATCGCAATGCCTTCGGGAACCGACGGGACCCCGATGTGGCTGACCGCGCGGTAGGTCGGCCCAGAGAGGTCGACGAGCGTCACCACGTCGGCGTCCGCGACCGCGCTGCCGCCGCGTACGGCCTTGCCTGCCTCGCCGACGCTGCCGATCAAGGCCCAGCGGCCCGCATCGTCGATGTCGACGACGTAGGGACTGACGCCGGTCGTGACCCTCTCGGGGCGCAGGGTGACAGGTCCCGCCAGGTCGAGCACGGCAGCGCCCTGCTCGTCGCGGAGGGCCACGATCGCGGCCGACCCGTCGGGTGTCACCGCGATCCCCGCGAGTCGTCCGCTGCTCACGTCCACGGTCGAGACGTGCCTGAACTCGTCAGTGACCGCGAAGACCTCGACCGCACCGCCGGCCGTGGCCACGAGAAGTCGGGCCGCGTCCGGGGTGAAGGAGACACCCTGTGGGTGAGCGTCCAGAGGAACTCGTGTGACCGAACCCGCCGTCAGGTCGACGACCTGGAGGAACGTTTCCAGAACGACGCGTCGTGCGTCGCGGTCGTACGACACCGGTGCGCTCACCGCGGCCCAGCGACCGTCGGCCGAGACCGCCGCACACTGCGGGGGTCCCATGATCGAGGTGAGCACGTCCACCTCGGTGAGGCGACGCAGCGAACCGTCGGAGTCGTCGAGCACCGTGAGAGTGTCGGGTCCGGCGTCGACGGGAAAGCTGTCCACTCCATCGGTGCGAACGAGTTTGGCGTCATTGGCGCTGACCAGGAGACCCATGGTCAGTAGCCCAACTGGGGGTCGACCACGTTGCGCATCGGTCGGCCGTCGAGATAGGCCTGGAGATTGTCGCAGAAGATCTCGCAGATCCGCTCGTCTTCCTTGACGTCCAGCCCGCCCGAATGCGGGCTGACCAGGACGTTGTCGAGGTCCCACAAGGGGGAATCGTCTTCCAGAGGCTCCCGCTCGAACACGTCGAGCGCAGCGAAGCCGACCTGGCCGGACCTCAGGGCGTCGATCAGGTCGTCCTGCTTGACGACGGTGCCGCGGCCGACGTTGACGACGGTGACCCCGGGCTTGGCCCGGGCCAAGAGGTCGGCGTTGACCAACCCTTCGGTTTGCGGAGTGCCCGGCAGGGTGAGGACGATGTGGTCGGCCCGTCCGACCACCTCGGCGATATCGGCCAGGGGGTGAACCTCGTCCACGTGAGGCACCTCGCCTTGTTCCCGCCGCAAGCCGAGGACCGTCATGCCCAGAGCCTTGGCGCGCTTGGCCACCTGCTGGCCGATGCCTCCGAGACCCGCGATCAGGATGGTGCTGCCCTCGATGGGACGTCCGACGATCCTGGTCGGCCAAGCGTGAGCCCGCTGTTGGCGCTGCAACCGAGGCAGTTCCTTGCAACCGGCGAACACCCCGAAGATCGCCCACTCCGCGAGAGGGACGCCATGGGCCCCGGCCGAGGTGGTGAAGACGATCCGTTCCAGATCGTCGTCGGCCAGACCGGCGGCGACGACTTGGCTGCCTCCGCCGGCGGCCATCGTCATCACCCACCGGAGCTTCGGGTTGGCCTTGACCGTACGGGCCAGGGCTTTCGGCGAGACGTCGGGGATGCCGTACAAGACCTCGGCAGTGTCGACCATCGCCTCGAAGCGGGCCTGCTGTTCCGGCGTGCGTGACCACGCCGGGTCCCCGGAGAAGTCCGCTGCGTGGCGCATCGGTGGGAGGAGCTCCTGGTCGACCACCAGCTCGACCCGAGGGTCGAGGCTGGCGATCTTGGAGCACAGGGCTGGCGGTAGCGGGGTGGCGACGACCACTCGCACGGTGCGATCAGGCATGAACGGTGTCCTTTCCGGCGTCGTTGAGATCGGTCAGGCTGCGGCCTCGGGTCTCGGGGGTGACGAAGGTCGTCGCGAAGGAGATGAGTGCCAGCACCGACGAGTAGATCGCAATGACCCACCAAGCGCCGCCTGTGAGTGCGAGGAGTGCAGCCCCGACCAGGGGCGCGATCCCACCAGCGAGCACGGCCGAGAATTCGCGCGCCGTCGCCACACCGGTGAACCGGTGCTGGTTGCCGAACAGTTCGGGAAGGAGGGCACACTGCGGGCCAAGCATCGACTGCACGCCGATTCCGATGCCGATCGCCATGACCAACAACACCAGCCACACGTAGCCCAGCGTCAGCAAGAAGAAGCCAGGGAAGGCGAAGAGGGCGGTGAAGAGAGCGCCCCAGCGGTAGACGGGAACGCGGCCAAACCGGTCGGACAGCCAGCCGAACAGGACCACGGTGAAGATCGAGACACAGGCCGCGACCACGGCACCCCAGGTACCGATCAGCTTCTGCTGGGCAAAGGCCGGCAGCCCAGCGACGAAGGACAGCAGCAGTGCCGAGTAGATCGAGGAGTTGCCGTTCTCGCCCATCCGGAGGCCGATGCCGATCAGGATGTTCTTCTTGGAGGTGGCGATGGCCTGGCCGACCGACTGCTTGACGGGGGCCTCGCGGTGCGCTTCGGCTTCTTCCAAAGCCTCGAACGCCGGCGACTCCTTCAACCGCATCCGAATGATGACGGCCACGATGATGAGGGCGAATCCGAGCAGGAAGGGGATGCGCCACAGCCACCCCATCAACACCTCGGGATGAGCGAGGCCAAGCGCAGCGAAGGTACCCGCACCCAGGAGGGTTCCGACCTGGATTCCCACGAACGGCAAGGCGGCGAAGAACCCTCGCTTCTGTCGTGGGGCGAACTCCGAGATCAAGACCGTTGCCCCGGCCTGCTCGGCTCCTGCCCCCAGGCCCTGAGCGACTCGAAGCGCGACCAGGAGGATGGCTCCCCAGATACCTGCCGTGTCGAAGGTGGGGAGGAGGCCGATCGCCATCGACGACCCACCCATGAGCGCGATCGTGACGATCAGGATCAGCTTGCGGCCCAGCTTGTCGCCCAGATGGCCGAAGACCAGCCCGCCGATCGGCCGGGCAGCGAACCCGACGGCGTACGTGCCGAAGGACGCGATCAGGCCGCCGGCCGGACCGAGGGGCTTGAAGAAGAGCTCGCCGAAGATCAGCGCGCTCGCCAAGCCGTAGATGTAGAAGTCGTAATACTCCAGCGCCGACCCGACCGACGAGGCCAAGGTCGCGCGACGAAGTTGAACGGGATCGACGCCGGTGGCGTCGGTTCGGACCGGCACATGGGCTCCGGTGTCTGCCATGGGAGAGCTCCCTTGTTCTCAGAAGGTGGCACCACTATGCACCATAGATCGAACGATGTCCAGTAGAGTGAACACAATTCTTCTCGCACGGTTTCTCAAGCTCCGAGGAGGGAATGCGGTCGCGGAACAGTTCGAGCTGTCTCCAGGCGCTCATGACAGGCTGGGCTGCACAGTGGTCGGCGCAGACCAAGGGGGACCGTGCGGCGGTCCGGGTACGGCAGAGGGCGCGTCAGCGGGCGAGTCGTACGTCATGGCCGCCACAGACGGGCAGGCCAAGCCTGCCGCTCGGCTCGAGCGAAGCGGACCCAGAGCCCGGCAACACAACCAGCAGCGCCGGTCGGCACCGACGTAAGGGCGAAGAGATCAGGCGGGGGCGAGCGGATTACCCAGTTGCCGGGCCACCCGTTGCAGATCCCGGACCAGGCGATCGCGAACGACATCGTTGAAGTCGGACTTCAGGAAGGTCACACTGACGGCAAGGATGGGGGCCCGCACTCCCCGCGCAGGCACGCGTACGGCCAGGCCGACGACATTCTCGACGGCCTCTTCGTCGTCCATCGCGTAGCCGAGAGCTCGCGCGCGACGGAGGTCCTTGAGCAACTTGGCCATGGTGCGGCGGCTGTGGGACGTGAGCCCTGGCAACACAGGAATCCCGTAGTAGAGACGCTCGATCTCCGAGTCGTCCAGACGGGCCAACAGCACTTTGCCCTGGGCACAGGATGACGACGGGAGACGGTCTCCGATGTTCGTGGTGAGCCGGATGGCGGGATGCCCTTCGTAGCGCGCGAGGCACAGGACGTCGATCCCGGCCGCGGTCGAAAGCCGTACGGTCTCCCCCGACAGCACCTCCGACTCGGCACACAACGTGTAGAACTCGCCGACCTGGTCAAGTCGCGACAGGTACGTGCCACCCAACTCGACGAGCCGCCTGCCGAGCGAATAGCCGAGGTCGTCGCGCCGGATCAGCCCGCCGGCCTCCAGAGCCGTACAGATCGCACTCGTCGACGACTTCGGCGCTCCGAGGGCCCGGCTGAGGTCGGAGAGATTCAAGGTGCCCGATTCGCTGGCCGCCAAAGCATCAAGTACGGCAACGGCTCGCGATGCAGCCGGGGCAGCCCCCGGCGGGGTCACGTCGGTGCCACTACGCACAGGAGACAACGGGTCGTTCCTTCCTTCGACACTGCAGCCGAGACTAGGGCATCCCGACCCACGCAGTTCGGTCGACACGAACCACCGAACCTATGGGTTGTTTCTATCTATCGAACGCTGTTCATTATATCGAACCCTCTGCTAGAGTAGCGCCCAATCACACCAGCGGACCGAGAAGCCGCCGCGATCGAGGAGGACGCAGACATGAACATGTTCGACCTGACGGGCAAGGTGGCGTTGGTCACCGGGTCCAGCCGAGGAATCGGACTCGCACTGGCCAAGGGGCTCGCACAGGCCGGGGCGAAGGTGGTGCTTCACGGACGCAACGCCGAGACCTTGGGCGAGGTCGCGTCGAGCTTGCGGGACGGCGGAGGCTCGTTCGCGACCGCCGCGTTCGACCTCACCGACCCCGATGCCGTACGCGCCGGAATCGCCGCCGTCACCCAGAACGTCGGGTGTCCCGACATCCTGGTCAACAACGCCGGGATGCAGCTGCGCAAGCCGCTGGGTGACTTCACACTCGACGACTGGAGGACGCTGGTCGACACCAACCTGACGAGCGCCTTCCTCATGGCCCAGGCCGTGGCGCCGGGCATGATCGCTCGCGGATCGGGCAAGATCGTGAACATCGGTTCCATCCAGAGCCAGTTGGCCCGGCCCTCCATCACCCCCTACTCCGCCACGAAGGGCGGCACGGTCATGCTGACCAAGGGTTTGTGCGCCGACCTGGCCGGGTACGGCATCCAGTGCAACGCCCTGGCCCCCGGCTACTTCGCCACCGAACTCACCTCAGCCTTGGTCGCGGACGAGAAGTTCAGCAGCTGGGTGAAGGGCCGTACCCCTGCTGCTCGCTGGGGTGAAGTCGAGGACCTGGTCGGCGCGTGTGTGTTTCTTTCCTCGGATGCATCGAACTTCGTCAACGGGCAAGTTCTGTTCGTCGACGGTGGCATGTCGGCGGTCGTGTGATGCGGACCGCACTGATTCGGGGGGCACACGACCTCTGCGTCGCAGCAGCCGAGTTGCCCGAGCCGGGGCCTGACGAGGTACGGCTGGCCATCCGTTACGCCGGAATTTGCGGCTCCGATCTCAGCTATTACAAGAAGGGGGCGGTCGGTGCCTTCGTGGTCGTCGAGCCACTGGTGCCCGGACACGAAGTGTCTGGCGTGGTCGACCACGACCCGTCGGGCCACTTCCCCCCGGGGACACCGGTCACGGTGCATCCGTCCTCCCCTGGAGAGCCAGTGATCGGCTTGGAGTCACGCCCCAACATCTGGCCCGGCGGTCGCTACCTCGGCAGCGCAGCGACGCACCCGCATACGCAAGGGGCAATGGCCGAGTTCGCGGTGGTACGTCGTGATCAACTCCGGATCCTGCCCGTCGAACTCCCGGTCCGGCGTGCCTCCCTCGCCGAGCCGCTCGCCGTGGGCCTCCACGCGATCGAACAGGCCGGCGACATCGCCGGTCGAGACGTGCTCGTGAACGGAGCCGGTCCCATCGGGTTGTTGCTCGCCGGTGCCGCGACGATCATGGGGGCTCGGGTGACCGTCAGCGACATCCTCGAGCAGGCACTCGCCAGGGCCACCGGCCTCGGAGCCCAACGCACCATCCTCGTCAGCACCGAGGCCTTGCCGACCGAGGCGTACGACGTGGTCTTCGAGGCGTCCGGGGCCCCGCCGACCTTCTCCCCTTGCCTCAACTCGCTGCGGCGCGGGGGGACCCTGGTTCAGTTGGGGATTCCTGGCGGAGGCGATCAGCCGGTCGATGTCGCGCCGTTGGTGGCACGCGAGTTGACCTACCGAGGTGCCTTCCGGTTCAACTCCGAACTGGACGACGCGATCACCATGCTCGCCGAACACCCCGAGCTTGAGTCGGTGATCACCCACGAATTCGGACTCGACGAGGTCGTAACAGCGTTCGACACAGCGGCAGACGCTCGAAAGTCGGCGAAAGTGCTCGTCTCGTTTGCCCCGTAGCCCGATCGCACGAGATCTGGCGGCCAGAGCCCAGCGGGAGATGGAGGCTCCGGTGCGGGATGACCGGAGTCGGGAACGACGAACGGCCTAGCCGGAATCTGCTCTGACTAGGCCGTTCACACTGGTAGCCCCGACGGGATTCGAACCCGCGCTACCGCCTTGAGAGGGCGGCGTGCTAGGCCGCTACACAACGGGGCCCTAGCTTGCGACCGGCGAACCGGCGCTCGCGCAACGCTACCAAAATCTGCCAGCGAAGCGCATTCCGCTGGGGTACTAGGACTCGAACCTAGACTAACGGAACCAGAATCCGCTGGGCTGCCAATTACCCCATACCCCATCGACGCCTCGCGGCGCCGAGGACACACATTACCGGACCGGGCAGGCCTGCCTCAAACCGGATCGCTCGTACCCGCAGACCTCGGCCTTCGCCGTACCCCCAAAGCGGCACCTGCCGACGGGCCGCCTGCGACCACCTCCGGAACCCGCATCCTGGCTGCGACCCACCAGGCGATCGCCGCGAACAGTGCGAAGCCGAGAACGTCCTGCGTGGCGGCCAGCCACGTCAGTTCCTGAACTGCTCTCGCGCCAGCCACCGAACTCGTCAGTGCCGCCCACAAGAACGCGCCGAGGTTGTTGGCGATGTGGGCCCCAATCCCCGCCTCGAGGCCACCCGTGCGCCACACCAACGCTCCCGCGATCAGCCCGAACGCCAACCGGTCGAGGAACAGGGGCACGTTCTGAGTGCCGTGGAAGAGTGCGAACAGCAGGGCCGACGCCCCGATCGCGAACCAGGAGTTGCGCCAGACCATCCCGAACGCCTGGAGCAGATAACCGCGAAAGAACACCTCCTCCGCGACCGCCTGGAGCGGAGCGGTGAGCACGATCGCCACGACGAAGACGCCGGCTCGGTCCTGGGGTGCCCACGCCGGCAGGCCTGAGAACAGCAGCATCACGGCGTTGAGCACCGCGACCCCGACGATGAAGGTCGCCAGCAAATAGCGCCATCGCATTCCCGGCGACACCGACCAGAGCCACGCGGACCGACGGCGATGTAGCACTCTCAACAGAGCCATCACGACCAGGGTGAGGCTCGCCAAGCCCAGGTGTGCACCGACCAGCCCCGCGACCGTCTCGAACTTCTGCCCGGCAGCGACGTACTCCTCCAGGGTCGTTCCCGGCTTGACCAGGGCGTACGACACCGCCTGGACGAACAGGTTGACGCTCGGCACCACGATCGCGAAACCGGCGAACGCCACGGCGACAGCGACCGCACCCAACACCCGCACCGACAGAGCCGACGGGTCGGCCGACTCGGGCACGAGAATCACCGGGTACCGGCTGCCTGGGTACGGCACGGTCCACCGAGTCTGGTCGGCGCCGCGGCCGACACTGCTCACGCGATCTCCCCTGCGCCCTCGTCGATCACGACGTTCTCGAGGGAACCGATGCCGTCGATCTCGATTTCGACCCGCTGGCCCGGCAGCATGGGCCCGACCCCGGCCGGTGTGCCCGTCAGGATGAGGTCCCCGGGCAGCAACGTCGTGAAGCTCGACACGTAGGAGACCAGATCGGAGATTCCCCTGACGAGCAACGACGTCGACGACTCCTGCACGATTGCTCCGTCGAGCCGCGTCCGGATTCCTAGATCAGATGCTTCGTCGACCGACAGGTGCGTGACGATCCACGGACCCAACGGGCAGAACGTGTCGTACCCCTTGGCCCTCGTCCACTGCCCATCGGTGCGTTGCAGGTCGCGCGCCGTCACGTCGTTGGCGACGGTGTAGCCGAAGACCGCCTCGCCGACTCGCTCGACCGGAATGTCGCGGCCGATTCGGCCGATGACGACCGCGAGCTCGCCCTCGTACTGCAGGTCGGAGGTGGTCGAGGGCCTCACGATCGCCTCCCCTGGCCCGATGACCGAGGTATTCGGCTTGAGGAAGACCAGCGGCTCGTCGGGGACCTCGTTGCCCATCTCGGCGGCGTGAGCCGCATAGTTCCGACCGATCCCGACCACCTTGGAGCGTGGGATCACCGGTGCCAGCAGCCGTACGTCGGCGAGCAGATGACGCTGACCTGTGTACGACACTGGCCCGGCGAGCGGGTCCGCCGTGATCGCGGCGACGGTATCGGGATGGTCACCACCGTCCGCAGCGAGTTCGACGATGCCGTACTGAATGTGGTCTCCGACGACGTACCTGGCGATGCGCATGCCGGTCAGCCTAGTGATCCGCCGCGAGCTGCCTCGTGGGCGCCGCAGTCACCTGAGCGACGGACCGCCGTCGGTGATCTTGCTCGGCCCCCCGCCGAGCGCCCGCCGACGTTCGACCCACTGGAGGCGCTTCAGGTCGAGCCAGTTCGCGTGTCGGGCCTTGAACGTGCCGAGGGCAATGCTGCCGCCGACCACGAACAGCGGTGCACCGGGGACCGGGTTGGAACCCACCTGGTTCTTGACCGAGCCGATCCCCTTCCCCAGATGGTTCGTGTCGACGCCCCAGCCGTCGGGCACGACGAGGATGACCGAACCCATTCCGCCGTTGACGAACAGGTCGATCACCGGGGCTGCGGGTACGGCCCTCAAGCAGTTCAGGTACACGTTGCTCAAGGACGGAGAAACCCATAGGTACGGCGGAATCAACCACTGCCCCTCGCGACGTTCCGTGCTCCACATCGCGGTCAACGTGAGCCGGTCGTCCGTCGAATAGCCGGGAGCAGTGGGGGGTACGACACGCGGAGGCTGGCCAGAGGGCATCAGCGGCCATTCGGACGATCCGTTCGACATGGTCACAGGCTAACCGCTGGCCGGAGCCTGGATCAGACGCCGGCTCCTACGAGCGCTTTGACGGCAATGCCGTACAGGTAGGCGTCGAAGAGCGCCTCGTACGAGGCCTCGATCACGTTGCCGCCCACGCCGACGGTGGTCCAGCTAGTGCCGTTGAACCTGGTGTCGATGAGCACCCGGACGGTCGCGTCGGTGCCGTGGCCCTGGTCGAGAATCCGGACCCGGTAGTCGACGAGTTCGTAGTCGGCCACCTCCGGGAATGCCGGTTCGAGGGCGTTGCGCAGCGCCATGTCGAGCGCGTTGACCGGGCCGTTGCCGCCGCCGGCGTACAACCGCGACGCTTCGCCCCGGGTCGACACCCGCACGATCGCCTCGCTCAGTTCGGACTGGTCGGTGAAGACCCGCCACGACTCGACCTCGAACGGCTTGCCGAGCTGCCCGAGTTCCTCCCGCAGCAACAGGTCGAACGACGCGTCGGCGGCTTCGTACGAATACCCGTTCGCCTCGCGGTCCTTGATCTTGTCGGTCACCCGGGCGGCCAGATGCCGATCGGACAGGTCGTGGCCCAGCTGTTCGCCCTTGATCTGGATGTTGGCCCGGCCCGCCATGTCGGAGATCAACATCCGCATGTTGTTGCCGACCAGACCAGGATCTGCGTGCTGGTAGAGCATCTCGTCGTGCCTCATCGCCGACGCGTGCAGGCCGGCTTTGTGCGCGAACGCCGACGTTCCCGTGTACGGCTGACGCGCCTGGGGCGCCTGGTTGGCGATTTCGGCGATGGCATGGGAGGTACGGGTGAGGTCGCGCAGGGCGTCAGGGGTGACCAGCTGCCAGCCGAACTTGATCTGCAGATTGCCAATCAGGGTGACGAGGTCGGCATTGCCGGTCCGCTCGCCGTAGCCGTTGATCGTGCCCTGGATATGCATGACCCCCGCCTCGACCGCGGCGATGGTGTTCGCGACGGCACAGCCGGTGTCGTTGTGACAATGGATGCCCAGGTCGACCCCGATCGCGGCGGTAGCCGACACGACGTCACCCATCCAGCTGGGCAACATGCCGCCGTTGGTGTCGCACAGAATCACGACTTCGGCGCCGGCCTCGGCGGCGGTCCGCACGACATCGAGGGCGTACGACGGATTGTCCCGGTAGCCGTCGAAGAAGTGTTCGCAGTCGACGAACACCCGCTTGCCCTGGCTTCTCAGGTACGTCACCGTGTCGCGGATCATCTCGAGGTTGTTCTCAAGCGTCGTCCGAAGGGCGTCGGTGACGTGACGATCGTGTGACTTGGCCACGATGCAGATCACGGGTGTCTGGGCATCGACCAGAGCCTGGACCAGCGGATCGTCGGCCGCCTTCATCCCCACGCGGGTGGTCATGCCGAACGCGACCAGGGTCGCGCTCTTGAGCTCCAAGCTCGCAGCGGCCTCGGCGAAGAAGGCTGTGTCGTTCGGGTTGGCGCCGGGCCAGCCGCCTTCGATGAAGGTCACTCCGAGGTCGTCGAGCAGCTTCGCGATGCGGATCTTGTCCGACACGCTCAGCCGCAGACCCTCCTGCTGCGCACCGTCACGCAGGGTGGTATCGAAGACGTGGAAATTCTCGGGGGCAACCTGAACCGGGCTCATCGCAACCTTCGGAGTCGTCGGTATGGGGGAGTCTCGGCGCCATCTGCGAAGGCGGCGCGCATGATCGATTGTGCTCCGAATGGCGCGAGAAGCAGTCAGGTTCCGAGCGGTGAGACCACCTGTCCCGCACGACGGGATTCAGGGCCAGTTCCGACGCAAGGTCAGACGACCCGAACGCGCCAGCCGTACGGGTCGGCGGTACGGCCGTACTGGATGTCCAGGATCCTGCTCCGGATCGCCATCGTGTGGTCGCCCTGCGGATGCGAGAGCCTCAGCGGCTCGAGACCTTCGCGGTGGAACGAGCCGATGGGGGTCAGCACGGCGGCGGTGCCGCAGGCGAAGGCTTCGACGTACTCCCCCGTCGCGATGCCCTCGACCAGTTCGGCGAGGGCCACGGGCCGCACCTCGGGCACCAGCCCGAGCGACGGTGCGGCGGTCAGGATCGAGTCGCGGGTGATTCCGGCCAGGATCGTGCCCGACGTGGGCGGCGTGACCAATCGGTCGTCGCGGCTGACGAGGAAGATGTTCATGCCGCCGAGTTCTTCCAGCCAGGTATGGGTGGCGGCGTCGGTGAACAGCACCTGACTGCAGCCGTGGTCGTACGCCTCGGCCTGGGCGACGAGCGAACTGGCGTAGTTGCCCCCGCACTTCGCCGCACCGGTGCCGCCGAAACCGGCCCGGCTGTAAGTCGTGGTCACCCAGATGTCGACCGGCTTGACGCCGCCCGAGAAGTACGGCCCGACCGGGCTCGCGATCACGGCGTACTGCACGGTCTCGGCGGGCCGTACCCCGAGGAAGTCCTCGGCGGCGAACATGAAGGGCCGCAGGTACAGGCTCATCTCGTCGGAGCCGTCGGGCACCCACCGCTGGTCGGCCGACACCAGGCTGGCGATCGACGCCAGGAAGTCCTCGACCGGCAGCTCGGGCAGGCCGAGCCGTACGGCGCTCGCGTTCAGCCGGTTCGCATTCGCCTCGGGCCGAAACAGCCAGATCGAGCCGTCAGCGTGCCGGTACGCCTTCAAGCCTTCGAAGATCTCCTGGCCGTAGTGGAGTACGGCACCGGCCGGGTCGAGCTGGAACGGTCCGTACGGCACGAGGGCGGCATCGTCCCACCCGCCCTCCTTGCGCCACGTGGCAACGGCCATGTGGTCGGTGAAATGACGACCGAACCCGGGCGCCGCGAATACGGCGGCCAGTTCGGAATCCGGGCGCATATTCGGATGTGGACGGGCCGCGAAATCCAGTGCCATGGGCGGAAACTACCGCACGAGCCCGGTTGAGACGTGGCGTTGCCCTCCGGGTGGACTCACTAGGCTCGACGCCCGTGACGAAGCAGCAGACGATCGCCGTGATCGGCGGAGACGGCATCGGTCCGGAGGTCATCGCCGAAGCGATCAAGGTGCTCGTCGCCGTGGTCGGCGACGGGGCGTTCCGGTTCGAGACGTACGACCTCGGTGCCGAGCGCTGGCAACGAACCGGCGACGTGTTGACCGACGACGACCTCTCCCGCCTCGCAACCGCGGACGCGATTCTGCTGGGCGCGGTGGGCGCAGCCCCTGGGTCCACGACGATCCCGTCGGGACTGCTCGAACGGGGACTGTTGCTCAAGTTGCGGTTCGCCTTCGACCATGCGGTGAACCTGCGCCCGTCGCGGCTGTACCCCGGGGTGCCCACTCCCCTGGCGCCGAGCGTGGTCGACGGCAAGACCGTCGACTTCGTGGTCGTGCGTGAAGGTACCGAGGGCCTGTACTGCGGCAACGGCGGTGTCGTGCGCGCCGGGACCGTGAACGAAATCGCGACCGAGGTCAGCGTGAACACCGCCATGGGGGTCGAGCGGGTCGTCCGGGACGCCTTCCAGCGGGCCACCAAGCGTCGCAAGAGGCTCACGCTCGTTCACAAACACAACGTGCTCGTCAACGCGGGCGGCCTGTGGAACCGGGTCTTCAACCACGTCGCCGCCGAGTTCGGAGAAGTCACCACCGACTACCTGCACGTCGACGCCGCCACCATCGCGTTGTGCACCAACCCGGACCGTTTCGACGTCATCGTGACCGACAACCTGTTCGGCGACATCCTGACCGACGAGGCAGCCGCCGTGACCGGCGGGATCGGCCTCGCGGCCAGCGCCAATATCAACGTCGACGGCACGTACCCGTCGATGTTCGAGCCGGTGCACGGATCGGCACCCGACATCGCCGGCCAGGGTATCGCCGACCCCCGGGCAGCCATCCTGTCGGTCTCCATGCTGCTCGACCACCTCGGCCGCAGCGACGACGCTGGACGGATCGCCGCTGCCGTCGAGGCAGACATCGCCTCGGCCGGGGGGTCCAAGCGCGGCACCTCCGAGGTCGGAGACGCGATCGTCGCGGCTCTTTCTTGAGTCAGGCAGTCACCGCCCAACACGGTAGATGCACACTAGTTGACGCGCATCGCCCGATCTGGACGTCATAACGTCCACGACCGTGCATCTACAGTGTTCGAGTGACGATCCCACTCCGCCGGTCGCGTGGCGATTCTGCTGACGCTGCGACGGCCTACGAGCGGATGGGCGGTCACGAGACCTTCCGACGGCTGGTGGAGCTCTTCTACGCCGGGGTCGCGACCGATCCGCCGTTGAGGGACCTCTACCCCGAAGACGATCTGGGTCCGGCTGCCGACCGTCTTCGACTGTTCCTGGAGCAGTACTTCGGCGGACCTAAGACCTACTCGGAGACCCGTGGGCACCCGCGGCTGCGGATGAGGCATGCGCCGTACGTAGTGACGCCCAGTCAGCGAGACCGCTGGCTCCACCACATGCTGCATGCCGTCGACGCCGTCGCTCTGCCGCCCACGGAGGATGCGGAGCTCCGGTCCTACCTCACGTACGCCGCCGAGTTCATGGTCAACGCCCCCGACGAACACTGAAGGGGCCGGGCCACGGGCCCGACCCCTCGCAGGAGCAGCCCTGTCAGCGTGCCGCCGTACCTTCGACGTAGTCGGAGTCGCTCGACTTGACCCAGCTCATGAGCTTGCGCAGCTCACGCCCGGTGGCCTCGATCGGGTGCTTCTCGGCTGCCGCGCGGAACGCCTTGAACTCCGGCGCGCCGGCGTCCTGATCGTCGATGAACCGCTTCGCGAACGCACCCGACTGGATGTCGCCGAGCACATCCTTCATGCGCGCCTTCACCGACGAGTCGATCACCCGTGGTCCGGAGACGTAGTCGCCGTACTCGGCGGTGTCGGAGACCGACCAGCGCTGCTTGGCGATACCGCCTTCGTACATGAGGTCGACGATCAGCTTGAGCTCGTGGAGGCACTCGAAGTAGGCGACCTCCGGCTGGTACCCGGCCTCGACCAGGGTCTCGAAACCAGCCTGGACCAGGGCCGAGGCACCACCACAGAGCACGGCCTGCTCGCCGAACAAATCGGTCTCGCACTCCTCCGTGAACGTCGTCTTGATCCCACCCGCACGCAGGCCACCGATCGCTTTGGCGTACGACAAAGTCAACGGCCAGGCGTTGCCGGTCTCGTCCTTCTCGACGGCGACGATGACGGGCACGCCGCGTCCGGCTGCGTACTCGCGGCGCACCAGGTGCCCCGGTCCCTTCGGCGCAACCATGCACACGTCGACGCCCTTCGGCGGCGTGATGTAACCGAAACGGATGTTGAAGCCGTGGGCGAAGAACAGGGCGTCGCCTTCGACCAGGTGCGGGGCGATCTCCTCGGCGTACAGCTTTCGCTGGGCCTGGTCGGGCGCCAAGATCATCACCAGGTCGGCCTCTTCGACCGCCTCGGCGACCGACAGCACGCGCAGCCCCTCGGCCCCGGCCTTGTCACGCGACTTCGAGCCTTCCTTGAGGCCGAGGCGAACGTCGACGCCGGAGTCCCGGAGGCTGAGCGCGTGGGCATGGCCCTGGGAGCCGTACCCGATCACTGCGACCGACCGGTTCTGAATGATCGACAGGTCGGCGTCGTCGTCGTAGAACATCGTTGCCATGTGGCGTCTTCTCCTTGATTGATAGGCCGGGCGCGTCAGACGCGTTCGGAACGAGGGGTCTTGTCGTAGCGGCTGCGGTCGGTGATCGCTCGGGAACCGCGCCCGAGCGCGACAGAGCCGGACTGCACGAGTTCGCGCACCCCGTACGGCTCCAGCAGGTGCAGCAGAGCCTGGATCTTGCCGTACGACCCGGTCGCCTCGACGACAACCGCGTCAGGGGCGACGTCGACGATCCGGCCACGGAACATCGTTGCGATCTCCATGACCTGGCTCCGGGTCCGGGCATCGGCCCGCACCTTCACGAGCACCAGCTCGCGGCGCACCGACTCGCCCTTCTCGAACTCGAGCACCCGGATCACCTCGACCAGCTTGTTGAGCTGCTTGGTGATCTGTTCGAGAACGGCATCGGAGTCGGCCGCGATCACGATCGTGATCCGAGAGGTCTCCGGATGTTCGGTCGGGCCGACCGCGAGCGACTCGATGTTGAACCCGCGGCGGGCGAACAGCCCGGCGATCCGGGCGAGCACGCCGGGCCGGTTGAGCACGAGCACGCTCAGCGTGTGGAAGGTCGTCATCACAGCTGCTCCTCGTCCCATGCCGGGGCCATGTCCTTGGCGATCTTGATGTCGGAATTGCTGGTACCGGCGGCCACCATCGGCCACACCATGGCGTCCTTGTGCACCACGAAGTCAATCACGACAGGACGATCGTTGATCTCCAACGCCTGCAGGATGACCGCGTCCACCTGCTCGGGCGTCTCGGCCCGCAGTCCCACGCACCCCATCGCCTCGGCGAGTTTGACGAAGTCGGGAATCCGGAAGGAGTGCAGGTCGGTGTTGGAGTATCGCTCCCCGTAGAACAGGGTCTGCCACTGCCGCACCATGCCCAGGGACTCGTTGTTGATGATCGCGATCTTGATCGGGATGTCGTTCAAAGCGCACGTGACCAGCTCCTGGTTGGTCATCTGGAAACAGCCGTCGCCGTCGATCCCCCAGACCACCGCGTCGGGCCGCCCCACCTTGGCCCCCATGGCAGCCGGCACGCAATAGCCCATCGTTCCCGCTCCGCCGGAGGTCAGCCATTGGTTCGGCTTCTCGTGGGGCAGGAAGTGCGCGGCCCACATCTGGTGCTGACCGACGCCAGTCGCGAAGATCGCTTCGGGACCGGTCAGCTCGCCGATCCGCTTGATGACCTCCTGCGGCAGCAGATAGTCGTCGGTCGGGTCACCCGGGTCGGTCGGGTATCGCTCTCGGAGGCCTGTGAGGTACGACAACCACGGCCCGATCTCGGGCGCACTCCCATGGAGGTGCTCGCGCAGTTCCTCCAGGAACAACCGCGCGTCACCCACGATCGGCAGGTCAGCGGTGCGGTTCTTGCCGATCTCAGCCGGATCGATGTCGCAGTGGATCACGGTCGCCTCGGGCGCGAACGTCGACAACTGCCCTGTCACCCGATCGTCGAACCTCATGCCCACGGCGATGAACAGGTCGCAGCGCTGGAGCGCGCCCACGGCGACGACCGAGCCGTGCATGCCCGGCATCCCCATATTGAGCGGGTGGCTGTCAGGGAACGCCCCGCGTGCCATCAGGGTGGTCACGACCGGAATCTGAGTCGCTTCGACCACGTCGAGCAGGGCCTGCGACGCACCGGACTTGACGATCCCGCCGCCGACGACGAACGCCGGCCGTTTGGCCTCGCTGATCATCTTGGCTGCCTCGCGCACTTGCCGCACGTGTGGCTTCACCGTGGGCCGGTAGCCGGGCAGGTCCACCTTCGGGGGCCAGGAGAAGTCCATGGGTGCCTGGAGCGCGTCCTTGCTGATGTCGACCAGCACCGGGCCCGGACGCCCCGTGCCGGCGATTTCGTAGGCAGCGGCGATCGCCTCGGGAATGTCTGCGGCCCGCGTCACCAGGAAGTTGTGCTTCGTGATCGGGAACGTGATGCCGCGGATGTCGGCCTCCTGGAAGGCGTCAGTGCCGATCGAGGCCGACGTCACCTGTCCGGTGATGGCCACGATCGGGACCGAGTCCATGTACGCGTCGGCCAGACCGGTCACCAGGTTGGTCGCTCCCGGGCCGGACGTCGCGATGCACGTGCCCACCCGTCCGGTCACCATGGCGTACCCCTCGGCGGCGTGCGCGGCCCCCTGCTCGTGACGCACGAGGATGTGGCGCACCTTGGAGTCGAAGAGCGGGTCGTACGCGGGAAGGATCGCCCCGCCGGGAATCCCGAAGACGACCTCTACGCCGACATGCTCCAACGACGCGACGAGGGCCTGGGCCCCGGTCATGCGGGTGGTGGGCTCGGCCAGCTGTGTGTCAGCCATGGGCGCTCCTTGGTCGATTCTCTTCGGTGTGTGTGGTCTCGGGATGAAAAAACCCCCGCTGCCGGTCGGCAGGCGAGGGTCGCGTGTCGGGCCGCCCGTAGGGCGCGACACGCGTTCAGGGTACGAGGACGATCCGCACGTGTTCACTCTTTCCCATCGGTCCGCATGGTGTCAAAGATGTCCAGGTCGTGGAACGCCACACGGCCGGGACTGAGTCCCGGCCGTGTGGCGTGTGCGGTTCGAAGCGTCAGGCCTTCTTCACGGCCACCGCCGCGGGGGCCACCCGGCCGGCGGCGTTCGTGAGAGCCCAGCCGATCAGCCCGAGCATCAGACCGACGCCGATCGCCATGGCGGCGACGCCGTACGCCAGAACGGACGTGAACAGCGAGGCCCGCAGGAAGGAGCCGTTCATGACGGTGGTGCGCTGGGCGGTGTACTTGTCGGCCAGGGCCTGGTCACCCTTCGCCTTGGCCTCGGTAGCCAGGGCGCCCAGTTCGGCGTACGTCTTGCCCTCGGATGCCTTCAGGGCGTGCTCGTTGATGATCTCAGCCTGGGCGTACGCGCTGAACGGACCGTTGACGTCATCGCCCGGAAGCATCTTCGAGTCAGCCGGAACGGTGATCTTCTCCGCGGCGAGCTGGCTGGTGATGACTCCCCAGACCGAGGCGCCTGCGATCATCATGACCAGCCCCGCGATGATCGAGAGAATTCCCACGAGGCGAACTGGCTTGGACATGCGATATGACCCCCTTGGTTAGGTGCGACCCGATCTTTTCCGGCCGCCGTACAACGTTTGTTTCAATCGTCAAGCATGCCGTACGGCACAGGCACGCCTCACCTCGGGGTCGGGTTAACGTTCAGAACGTCAACGAGGACAGGGCTTCCAAGAGAACGCCCGGCGCTCGACGCCGGACGCTCGGAGGGGCCCGTGACAGCGAGGCCCGACGAGGTCAGCGTGACCTCGCCGGACGCACGGCGACCGGACGCAGCATGAGCCGGCGAACCAGATCGACCGACAATCCCACGATCATGGCCGAACCCCAGACCGGGCCGAACGAGCCGACCACCTGCTCCACGAGCGTGTAGTGGGCCTCTGCGTCGTACCCGTAAGGCAGCACGGCCAACGGCAGACACAGCGCGATCCACAGGACCCAGACGCGACTGGCCCACTGAGCCCACCGGGGCACCGACGAAGCCTTCGCGACGACAGCCGCCAGGAGCACCACCGCCCAGACGTGATGGTGAGTCCACGACAGGGGCGAGGCGAGGCACGTCGCCAAGCCGACCAGACCGACCGCGAACACCTGCTCGCCCTGCCGCCACCAAGAGGCGGCCACGAGCGTCGCCAAACCTGCCACGCAGAAGCCGAGCAGCAACGCGGCCACCACGACCGGTCTCGTGTCCGACACCCACCGGGTCAGCACTCCCGACATGCCCTGGTTGCCGACGTAGACCGGCCCCGCCGTGTTCACGTCGCCCTGGCCGAGACTCGTCCAGAAGTGGACGGACTCGCTCGGCAGCAGCAGGAACCCGACCCCGGTGAAGAACCCGAACGCGGCGGTCGCCACCGCCGCCATGGCCCGGCGTCCGACCAGCACGGCGAACACGACGAACAGCAGCGGCGTGAGCTTGATCGCGGCGGCCAGCCCGATCAGCAGGCCTCGCGGCAGCCAGCGCTTCTCCCCCGGCGCGTCGGGCAGGAAATCAGCGACGACGAGGGCCATCAGCATGGTGTTGACCTGCCCGTACCCGACTGTCGTGCGGATCGGCTCCATCGCGACCACGAGAACCATCGCCAGAACCCCGAGCACCCATCCCCGCGGGATCCGGCACCGGCGCAGCACCGACACCAAGGCCCCCGTGCCGATGGCCGTCCAGATCACCTGCCACATGAGGTAGGGGCCGATCACCAGGGGCGACATCAGCACCGCTGCGATCGGCGGGTAGATGAACTTCAACTGGTCGACCGGCGTCGAGGTGAGGTAGATGTCCTTGCCGTTCACCAGGTCGGAGACGGCCAGGTGATAGACGCGCAGGTCGATGGTGTTCGGCTCGTACGGGATCATCGTCCCCTTCGAGATGATCCACGGCAGCAACAGAAGGCTGACCAGGAACGCCGGTGTGAATTCGATCGCGGACCGTCGCCAGTCGAGACTCCGCCAGGTGGCGTCGTCGATCGCCCGCTGCGCGGCGACCGCCGTCATGAGGCGAGCACCTGGGCCAGAACCTCGTCGAGGTCGTCGGCAGATGCGTCGCGCTGGGCCAGGCCCGGCAACCCGGGCAGCGAGCCGTACCTCGGCACCAGGTGCACGTGCACGTGGAACACCTCCTGGCCGGCGACCTCCCCCACGTTGACGAGCACGTTCATCCCGTCGGCGCCCAGCCGGGACGTCAGGGTGCCGACCAGATGCTCGATCGCGGGCTGGCAGTCGGCCAGGACGCTGGGGTCGTCGGCGAGGGTGGAGACGTGACGGCGGGGGACGACGAGTGTGTGTCCGCGGTGCCACGGCGCGATGTCGAGGAAAGCGACGGCGTGGTCGTCGGCGTAGACCTGTCGGCTGGGAATGTCGCCGGACACGATGCGGCAGAACAGGCAGGTGGTCATCGCAGATTCCTTGTCTCCGGGTCGGATGCGAGTCCGGCAGGGGAGGTACGGACGGGGTAGCCCGCCGCAGCCAGGGCCGATTTCACGTCGGCGATCGTCAGGGTTCCGTAGTGGAACACCGACGCGGCGAGTACGGCATCCGCCCCCGCCTCGACGGCCTCCACGAAGTGGTCGACCGTCCCGGCCCCGCCGGAGGCGATCACCGGTACGTCCACGACGTCACGCACGGCGCGGATCATCTCCACGTCGAAGCCGGCCGTCGTGCCGTCGGCGTCCATCGAGTTGAGCAGGATCTCGCCGGCGCCACGTTCGACGGCTTCCTTCGCCCAGGCGAGCGCGTCGAGACGTGCGGAGGTACGGCCGCCGTGGGTCGTCACGCCGAATCCCGAGGGCATCCCCGGCTCTCGGCGAGCATCGACGCTCAACACGATCACCTGGTTACCGAACCGGTCGGCAATCTCGTCGAGCACCTGCGGCCGGCTGATCGCCCCGGTATTGATGCCGACCTTGTCTGCCCCCGACCGCAACAAGGCGTCGACGTCGGCGACACTGCGCACGCCGCCGCCGACCGTCAGGGGGATGAACACCGTCTCCGCGGTCCGCCGCACCATGTCGCGGGTCGTCGCCCGCCCCTGCGCGGACGCCGAAATGTCGAGGAACGTCAGTTCGTCGGCGCCTTCGACCCCGTACAAACGCCCGAGTTCGACTGGATCTCCCGCATCACGCAGGTCGACGAAATTGACGCCCTTGACGACCCTCCCGTCGTGGACATCCAGACACGGGATCACTCTGACTGCCACAGACACGCAGGTCATCCTAGGAGAGCGCTCCGGATCGCACCGAACGACGATCGTCAGGTGTCGGAATCCTCAGGCGTGACGTCGACCACGCCTCGGCGCATGGCGTCGATCGCGCTGCGAGCCACAGAACGGAGCTTCGTGGACACTGCGGCGTCAGCCACCTGACCCAGCAGGTCGACGACCTGCCTCACCCAGCGCACGAAGTCCCCGGCCGACAGTCCCGACGACAACAGCACCTCGCTCAGATCGGCACCGTCGGCCCAGTGGAAAGCCGCCTCGGCAAAGCCGATGTCGAGGTCGCGGTGGCGATCGAGGCGTGCGTCGCGTTCGAGGAGCCCGACGTCGCGCCACACGAGCCTCAAGCTGGTCTGGGCTTGTTCGGTGCGCCGGTCGGGCATGCGGGGCGGTCGGCGCGAGTCGGCCAGGCGGGCCTCGTAGACCAGGGACGAGGTGACCGCCGCCAACTGGGCCGGATTGAGACCGTCGAACACTCCGGTCCGAATCGCTTCGGCCGTGACCAGGTCGAGTTCGCCGTAGATCCGGGCCAGGACCCGTCCCTGGTCGGTCACGGTCGTGCCGCCCTCACCCAGATACCCCAGCGACTCCAACACCGAACAGATCCGGTCGAACTGACGGGCGATCGTGTTGGACCGCTCGTCGGCCCGTCGCCGGTCGGCCTGGGTCTGACGCTCGAGCCGCAGCGCCTGCTCGGCCAGCCTGGCGTGCGCTTCGCGATCGGGGCAGCCGTGGCAGGGGTGGGCCCGCAGCGCCAGCCGCAGCGTCTCGATCTCGGCCAACACCTCGTCGTCGGCGCGATCCCGATGCCGGGGGTCGGGAAGTTCGATCTCCTTCAGCCTGGTCAGGAATGCGGCCGCCAGGTTCCGCCGCATGGCGGCTTGTTTGCCGTCGAAATGCTTCGGAACCCGGATGCGACCCACCACGATCGGCGGGGCCGGGAAGTCGACCATCGACAGGGTCTTCAGCTGCCGGTTCTCGGTCATGACAACGGGAGCAGGCCCGGAGCGGGCGTCCGACCTGGGCTCGACCACAGCCGCCCAGCCGCGGTGCTTTCCCGCCGGTACGGAAATGATGTCGCCCGGTTTGACCGTCTGCAGCACCGACATGGCTTCCGCCTGACGATCCGCCCGGCGAGCCCTCGCGGACTCCGCCTCCAACGCCCGCACCGATTCCCGAAGCCTCGCGTATTCGGCGAAATCACCCCGGTCGCACTCGGCTTCGGCCAGCAGCCGTTCGATCTCGGCCTCGTTGCGCCGTACGGCACGGCTCGCCGACACGACCCCGCGGTCGGACTGGAACTGCGCAAAGCTTTGTTCGAGTACGGCACGAGCCTGCGTACGGCCCACGGTCCCGACCAGGTTCACCGCCATGTTGTAGGTCGGCCTGAACGCCGACCTCAGCGGGTAGGTCCGCCGCGACGCCAGTCCCGCCAGGGCCCGCGGATCGAGGCCTGGCTGCCAGCAGACGACCGCGTGCCCTTCGACGTCAATGCCGCGGCGGCCTGCCCGGCCGGTCAGCTGGGTGTACTCCGCCGGGGTGATGTCGGCATGGGTGTCGCCGTTGTACTTGACGAGCTTCTCCAGCACCACGGTCCGGGCCGGCATGTTGATCCCCAGGGCCAACGTCTCGGTCGCGAACACTACCTTCAGCAAGCCGCCGGCGAACGCCACCTCGACGGCCTCCTTGAGGGCCGGCAGCAGGCCTGCGTGATGCGACGCCACCCCGCGCTGGAACGCGGTGAGCCACCGGTCGTACCTCAACGCCTGCAGGTCGGCGTCGCTGAACCCCGCGGTGTGCTCCGCGGCGATGTCGTACAGCTGCCGCCGCTGTTCGTGGGTGGTCAGCCGTACCCCGTCCGCCATGAGCTGGGCCACCGCCGAATCGCAACCCTGACGGCTGAACACGAAGACGATCGCAGGCAGGAGCGCGTCGGCGTCCAGGGCCGTCACCATCTGCGACCGACGTGGCACCAGGCTCGCCGTACCCTCACCCCAGCGGTGATGCGAGGCCCCGCCGTACGCCCCACTGCCGTACCCGGCCACCCGCTTGCCCCGTCCGGAACGTCCCCGCGGACGTCTGGCGTCGTCGCGCAACCGATGCTCTTGCTTGGCAAGCCGGAGCAGTTCCGGGTTCACCTCGGCAGTTCCACCGGGCAGCGCCTTCGCGGTGGGAGCCACGTCGGCGTAGAGGTCGTACAGGTCGCGCCCGGCGAGCACGTGCTGGAACAGCGGCACTGGCCGGCGTTCGCTCACGACGACCGCTATCTCGCCGCGCACCTCGCCCAGCCAGTCGCCGAACTCTTCGGCGTTGCTGACGGTCGCCGACAGGGCGACGACCTGCACCGACTCGGCCAGCCCGAGGATCACTTCCTCCCACACCGGCCCGCGGAACCGGTCGGCGAGGTAGTGCACTTCGTCCATGACGACGTACCCGAGCCGGTCCAGGGTGCGGGAGCCCGCGTAGATCATGTTCCGCAGCACCTCGGTCGTCATGACGACCACGGGAGCTTCGGAGTTGATGCTGACGTCGCCGGTCAAGAGACCGACCTCGTCTGGGGAATAGGTGGCGGCCAGATCCCGGTATTTCTGGTTGGACAGCGCCTTGATCGGCGTCGTGTAGAAACACTTGCGGCCTTCGGTGAGCGCCATGTGCACGGCGAACTCGCCGACCACGGTCTTGCCGGCTCCGGTCGGCGCCGCCACCAGAACGCCGGATCCGGCCTCGACGTAGGCGCAGGCCTGGCGCTGGTAGTCGTCGAGTTCGAACGGGTACAGCGCAGCGAAGGCGGCGAACTGCGAACCGGGTGCGCCGGTGGTGGGCTTGGGCATCGAGGGTCAGGCTACTCCGGCGAACCGGGTCGTCGGCGAGTCTGCCGTGTCGCGAGGAGTCAGGTGGCGTAGATCGTGAGTGCCTGGGGTACGGCTTCCAGCAAGAGCGGGGCCGGGCCGAGAGCTTCCCCGTCGGCCATGCCGTACAGCTCCGGTCCGTCGATCGTCACCCGCTGGGCACGCAGCCGCTCGACGGCAGGATCGGACACGAACGAGCCGTCGAACATGCTCGGCAGCAGCCGCAGCAGGGTCATCCGGCTGACGGGGTGCACGATCGTCACGTCGAGCAGTCCGTCGCTGACCGAATAGTCCGGGGCGATTTTCATGCCGCCTCCGAAGATCCCCGCGTTCGCGACCGCGACGAGCATCGCGGTTTGCCGGCGGTGGATCCCGTCGATCGACACGTCGTAGACGAGCGGCTCGAAGCGGGCCAACTCGGTCAGCGCCGAATACGCGTAGCCCAGGGAACCCAGCGACGTGGTCATCGCATTGGCCCGCCGGTTGACCCGCGCGTCGTACCCGGTGCTCACGACCGATCCGACGAATCGCCGGCTGGACCCGTCGACGAGTTGGCCCTGCACCCGAGTCAGGTCGATCCGCTTGGTGTCACCGGCCGCGACTACCTTGGCGGCGGGCAGTGGTTTTCCGGGTACGCCGACGCCGCGGCAGAAGTCGTTGCCGGTTCCGGCCGGGATCAACCCCAGGGGTACGGCACTGCCACCGGCAGCGTTCAGGCCGAGGTGCATCATGCCGTCGCCGCCCATCACGACCAGGCAGTCGTGGCGTCCGGCGATGGCGTGCGGGCGGGCCGACTCGACGGCGGCAATGCAACGCATGCGCGCCTCGCCGTAGGAGGCCGCTTGGTGCACCCGAAGTGAGGCCGCGGGCACTCTCTGCAGCAGTTCGCGAACGACCCCCGGGAGCAGCTTGCCCGCCTTGCCACGCCCAGCCGTCGGATTGACGACCAGCGTGATCGTCGGAGCGTCAGGACTCACGCGTCGAGCTTGACGATCACGCCTTCGGCGGCGAGCTTCTTGGCTTTCCGCTTGTCGTTGCGCTTGGCGATGACCTCGGCGACGACGTACATGACGGCCATTGGCAGAGCCAGGGCGATCATCGAGAAGGGGTCGGTCGAGGGAGTGGCGACCGCGCCGAACACGAAGCAGCCGAAGATCGAATAGGCACGAGCCTTGGCCAACTGGGCCCCGGTGACGACGCCGGCCCGATTTAGCATGACGAGCACCACGGGCAGCAGGAACGACACCCCGAACAGCAGGACCAGGATCAGTTCCAGCGTCAGGAACTGGTTGATCTCGAGCATGTTGATGATGCCCATGTTGTCGGGGGTGAACTGCAACATGACCGAGATGCCCTTCGGCAACACCGCATAGCCGACGGCGCACCCGAACAGGAACAACGGAATCGACGCGGTCAGGAACTTGACGGCGTACTTCTTCTCGTGCTCCAGCAAGGCCGGGACGATGAAGGCCCACAGCTGGTACAGCCACACCGGGCAGGCGGCCAACAGGCCCGCGACCAACGACACCTTCATCGCGAGGATGAACGGTGCCGCGACGCCCTGGTTCACCACGGCGGTCTCGACGTTGGGGTTGTTGGCGATGAGGTCGGCGCGCGCCAGATACCAGGGGTACATCACGATCTCGACCAACGGCTTGTAGAAGACGGCCGCCACGATCGACGTGAGAACGACGGCCACCGCCGAGACGACGACGCGGTAGCGCAACTCGCGCAAGTGGTCGTACAACGACATCGTGCCGTCGGGAGACGACGGCGGGGGCTTCAGCTTTGCGAGGACCCGGCGAACTCCGGCCAGCCGAGCCACCGGTTACGCGTCCTTGCGCTTCTCCGGGACGATCTCGGCCTCGAGCACCTCGTCTGTCGAGACTTCGGGATCGGTGTTCTTCTTGGCGCCTTCGATCTCGCCGCCCTTGACTTCTTCCTTGAACTCGCGGATGGCGCGCCCGGCACCCTTACCGAGACCTGCGACTCGTGCCCCCCCGAACAACACCAAGGCCACGATGAGCAGGACGACCCACTCCATGCCGCCGGGGAGACCGGCGATCAACGCAGTCATGTCCACTCCTTCATCATCGACAACGTTCTCATCCTAGGCTTGTTGGCCAATGTGCGCCTCTCGGCGGGAGTCCGGCGACCTGCCGATCGCCGGCTGGTATAAGCGCTCCAGTTCGGCGACGCCCCTGGAGAACGTGGTCATCGACTCCCCCGCCACGGCCATCAACGACTTCGCCCGCCGCCAGACCTGGCGCGCAAGCCAGGCATTGACGGCGGTGCCCACGACGAAGATCGCCAGGCATACCCACAGCCACACCACGGGCGAGACACTACCCGCCGGCGTCCGGTCGCGGTAGCGCCTGCCACCGCTCGTAGGCGGCCAGCGCTTCGCGCGCCGTGTGTACGGCTCCCGCCTCGGCTTCGATCGGCCGTAGGATCCGCGCCTGATCGCCCAGCCGCAGCACGAGTTGACGCAGCCAGGCCGGGTCGGCGACGCGCAGCGCCACCTCGTACCCGTCGCCCACGTCGCGGATATCGGTCGCCCCGTACGACTCCGCCACCCAGCGGGCGGTCGGTGCCAGCCACACGGTGACCTCGTGGATGCCCCTGCCGCGCAACCAGTCGCGCCGTACAGGACGAGCACCGTGGTCGCCGGCCCGTTCGCCGGTCAGTTCGGCCGCCGCGATCCGGTCCAGCCGGTACGACCGCCAGTCGCCGCGCTCCAGCGACCACCCTTCCAGGTAGGCCACCCCCTCGCGCACTTCGACCGCGACCGGGTCGACCACCGGATAGCTCGTCGCTCCCCGGACCAGGCCGTCGTACGTCAGCCTCAGCCGCTGTCCGCGAGCCGCCGCGGAGGTGAGGATCTGCCGTACGTCGGCGGTTCCGGCGGCGACCGTGAACACACCAGGAGCGTCGGCCACCCCCGCCAGACCGCGCAGTTTCGCCATGGTGGAGTCGATGACCGGGTACGACGCGGGATCGGCCACTTCGCGGATCGCCCGAAGCGCGAGCAGCAAGGCGGCGGCCTCGTCGGGCACCAGGCGTAACGGCTTGGCCAGCACGTCGGCATTGTCGAGCCGGATCACCCCGTCGCCTTCCATCGCGTCGAGGTCGACCTCGATCAG
>JBDHZQ010000016.1:0-35690 GCA_039811945.1 Propionibacteriaceae bacterium | reverse complement strand
AGGGCACGCAACGGTTGCTGGTTGATCCCGTCTGTATCGGCGCCCGGGTTGAGGAAGCCGAAGATGCGCGCCATGCGCATCGGGGAGGCGACGACCAGCCCGAGGCCGGCAGCGCTCACCGCTGCGAGCAGGATTCCGAGCAGCCGGAGCGGGATCCCGGCCAGGAACAGGATGAGCACCAGCATGGAGCCGATCACGATCGCCGTACCCAGATCGTGTTGCAGCATGACCAGCAAGACGATGACGCCGACCATTGCTGCGTACGGCACGAGTTCGCGCCAGCGGCCCAACAGCTTGTCCTTGCGGGTGAGGTTGTCTGCCCCCCAGACCACGATGGCCAGCTTGGCCAGTTCGGACGGCTGGAATCGCAGCAGCGGCGTGCCGAACTGCACCCAGTTCCGATTGCCGTTCAGCGTGACGCCCAGCGGAGTGAAGGTCAGGCAGAGCATGAGGATCGAGCCGATCAGCATCGGCCAGGCGAAGGCCCGCAAGGTTCGGGGTGACAGCTTGGCGATCACCCAGGCGCCGCCGGCCCCGAGCACGAGGAACACGACTTGGCGTTTGACGAAGTAGTACGGGTCTCCGAACGTCACTTCGGCCAGCACGCTGGACGCCGAGGCGACCATCAGCACGCCGAGGCCGATCAGCAGGCCGGCGGACGCGAGCACCAGATAGACGCTCGCCAGCGGGGTGTTGAGAGCATGCCGCAGCAATCCGGACGCTGACTGACTCGGCTTCGTCTCGATGGTCCTCGGGGAAGTGAAGGTCGCCACCATGCGCTCCTGTTACGGCGCTCCGTCGAGGGCTTTGACCGCGTGGGCGAACGCGTCGCCTCGGGCGTCGTAGCCGCTGTACATGTCTTTGGACGCGCACCCGGGCGCGAGTAACACCGTGTCTCCGGGCTGCGCGAGGGAGCGCGCAGCTTCGACGGCCTGGTGCATGGCGTCAGTCTGGGCGCTGTCGACCACGATCACCGGGACCTCCGGCGCGTGTCGGGCGAGAGCGTCGGCGATGAGGTGTCGATCGACGCCCAGCAAGACCGCTCCCCTCAATCGGGCGCGGTGACGCTGCACCAACTCGTCGAAGGTCGTGTTCTTGGCCTGGCCGCCGGCGATCCAGACGACAGAGTCGTACGCCGATAGCGAGGCCTCGGCGGCGTGAGGATTGGTCGCCTTGGAGTCGTCGACGTAGGTCACCTGGTCGACAACGGCGACCGTCTCGATCCGATGCCCGCCGAGCACCAGCTTCTGCAGCCCGTCACGTACGGCTTGGACGGGCACCCCGTATGACCGTGCCAACGCCGCTGCGGCCAGGGCGTTCGCCACGTTGTGGGGCGCGTACGGCCTCACGTCGCTCAGCTTCGCCAGTTCGATCGCGGAATCACGCCGTTGCGGGATGAAGGCTCGATCCACGAGCAGGTCGTCGACGACGCCCACCATGGAGATGGCCGGGATGCCGGTCGTGAACCCGATCGCTCGAGCCCCCTCGGTGACTTCGGCCTCCTCGACCAGCTTCTCGGTGACCGGTGCTTCCACGTTGTAAACGCAGCTGTGCGTGACCCTGTGGTAGATGCGGGACTTGTCGAAGGCGTACGCCTCCATCGGCGACCTGGCCGGCCATCCCTGCCACGAGTCGGAATCCGCGTACCACTCCAGGTGGTCGGGCTCGACGTTCAGCACGACCGCCGAGTGCAGCGCCAAGCTCGAACTCCAGTGGAGCTGGAAGCTCGACAACTCGACGGCGAACGCGTCGTAGTCGGTGCCGTCGGCCAAGGCCTCCAGAACCGGCCGCCCGATGTTCCCGACGGCCGCAGCCTTCAGACCGGCAGCCAGCAGCATCGATTCCAACATCTGGGTGGTCGTCGTCTTGCCGTTCGTGCCGGTGATCCCCAGCCAGGCGATCTGCCGGTCCGGGTGCTGGAGCCGCCAGGCCAACTCGACGTCGCCCCAGATCGGGATGCCTCGGCGGGCCGCGTCAGCGAGAAGGGGGGCTGTCGGTCGCCAGCCAGGCGACGTCACGACCAGGTCGACGTCAGGCACGGTCGCAGCGTCGGGGCCCAGCCGTACCTGCGCCCCCAACAGCTCGAGCATGGTCGCCGCCTCGGTCACGGTGGTGCTCGTCGACGCGTCGAGTGCCGTGACCGAGGCGCCTCGTTCGAGCAGGGCGTCGGTGGCCGCGATCCCGGACCGGCCGATGCCGGCGACGAGCACGCGCAGTTCCTGCCAGGGCGACCGGGCATCGGCTTCAGCCAGCCACTCGATCACGATGCCGCCACCCACTCGGTGTAGAACAGGCCCATTCCGGCTGCGACGGCGAGCCCAGCCATGATCCACAACCTGACGACGACGGTGATCTCACCCCAGCCGATCGCCTCGAAGTGATGGTGCAAAGGTGCCATCCGCAGCAGCCGCTTGCCGCCGCTCATCTTGAACCATCCGACCTGCGCGACGACCGACACTGCTTCGGCGACGAACAGTCCGCCGATGACGACGCTGAGCAACTCGGTGCGAGTGAAGATGGCCATCGCAGCGACGCCGCCGCCGATCGCGAGCGATCCGGTGTCCCCCATGAAGATCTTGGCCGGGTTCGCGTTCCACCACAGGAAGCCGAACAAAGCCCCCGCCAACGCCATCGAGAGCAGAGCCAGATCCGACGGATTCCTGACCTCGTAGCAGCGCGGACCGACCGTGGAAGCCCGTCCGCACCACTGGTTGGACTGCCAGATGTTGAGGATCGCGTAGGCCGCGAACACCATGGTCGCCGCCCCTCCCAGCAGACCGTCGAGCCCGTCGGTCAGGTTGGTGCCGTTCGAGAACGCGGCGATGATGAACATCATCCAGACGATCGCGACGATGGTCGGCAACGCAAGTGGAGGGATGTCGCGCAGGAAGGACACGAACGGCGACGCCGGGGTGACACCCCGATGATCGGGGAACTGCAGGCTCAGGTAGGCGAATGCCACCCCGATCAGCCCCTGCAGGATCAGCTTCGCCTTGCCGTTCAGTCCCAGCGACCGGGCGCGGCGGATCTTCGTGAAGTCGTCGAGGAACCCGACCATCCCGAGTGAGACGAACAGGAACAGCACCAACAGGCCGGAGGCGGAAAGCCGTACCGAGAAGATGGCGTGCGACCCGAAATAGCCCAGCACGACAGCGATCAGGATGATCAGTCCGCCCATCGTGGGCGTGCCTCGTTTGGTGTGGTGCTCGGTCGGGCCGTCGTCGCGGATGAACTGGCCGTACTGCTTCGCCACGAGGAACCTGATCAGGAACTTCGTGCCGAACAGCGTGATCGTCATGGCGATCGCGCCGGCGGTGATGATGCTCAGCATGGCTCTCCCAGCACTCGCTCGGCGACCGTCTCGAGACCGACTCCACGGGATGCCTTGACGAGGACCACGTCGCCGGGCCTGAGTCCGGCGAGATACCCGATCGCCTCGTCACGGCTGTCGAGGTGAACGGCGTCGGCCCCTCCCGCTTGCGCGCCCGACACGATCTCACCGGCGAACTCCCCGACGGCCAACACCAGTCCCGCCCCGCAGTCGGCAGCGTGCCGGCCCGCGGTGAGGTGGTGGGACGGCGCGTCTTCGCCGAGCTCGAGCATGTCTCCGAGTACGGCGAACAGTTGCGCTCGCGGGTGGGTGGCCCGAGCCTGCCGGACCAGGTTGGCCGCGGTCGTGATCGCGACCCGCATCGAATCAGGGTTGGCGTTGTAGGCGTCGTTGACCACGATCACCCCGTCGCTGCGCCGACGGACCTCCATGCGCCACCGAGACCGGGTCGTCGCGGCCGTCAAAGCCGCGGCGACCTCCTTGAGGCCCAGGTCGAGGGTGAGCGCCGCCGCCGCCGCGGCCAGAGCGTTCGACACCATGTGGCCGCCGGTGACCTGGAGGTGCACCGGTGCCGATTCGACTCCCCGGTCAGTGTTGAGAACGAACGAGTACTGCTCGACCGGGCCCGACTCGATGTCGGTCGCCCACACCCTGACCGCTCCGTCCTGCGTAGGCCGGCCATGCGTGGAGAACCAGGCGACCCGACCTTTCGCGCGCCCGACCATGCTGGCGACCAGTTCGTCGTCGGCATTGAGTACGGCCCAGCCGTCCTTCGGGAGCGCCTCGATCAACTCCCCCTTCGCCCTGACGATGCTGGCCACGGTCCCGAATTCGCCCAGGTGGGCCGAGCCGACGTTGACGACGACGCCGATGTCGGGGGACACGAGGTGACACAACGACGCGATGTGCCCCTGCCCCCGAGCGCCCATCTCGCTGACCAAGAACCGCGTGTCGCCGTTTGCCTGCAACGCGGTCAGCGGGACCCCGATCTCGTTGTTGAACGATCCCTGAGGCGACACGGTGGGCCCGGCAGTCTCCAGCACTTGGGCCAGGAGGTCCTTGGTGCTGGTCTTGCCTGCCGATCCGGTGATGCCGACGACCTTGAGTCCCGGCTTGAGCCGGGCGGTCTGCTCCCGGGCGAGGTCGGCGAGAGCCTGAGCCGCGTCGGCCACCTCGATGTGCACCAGGTCTGCGACAGTTGGCCGGGTGACCAACGCCGCGACCGCTCCCTTGGCTGCCGCAGCGTCGGTGAAGTCATGGCCGTCGACCCGTTCTCCCGGCAACGCGACGAACAGGCAACCCCGAGTCGCCAACCGCGAGTCGATGACCACGTCGGGGCCCGCTACGACTGCCGCGTCGGGCGTCGACGAGGCGCTGGCGGAGGTCCGCTCACCGCCCGGTTGAGGCATGTTCGGAGAGGGCGTCGGTCGTGAGATGCGACCGGACACACAGCCGGCGATGTCACCGAGCGTCGTGAGTTCCATCAGTGTCCCTCTCGCCTCGCCCGCTGCAGATCCGACCACTCCTCGACGACCACCGTGGAGTCGTCGAACGGCGTCACCGTACCGCCGATCTCCTGCCCCCGTTCGTGGCCCTTGCCGAGGATCGCGACCACGTCACCTGCTCCCGCCCGAGACAACGCCAACCGGATCGCCGCTCTCCGGTCCCCGCCGTCGACGATCTCGCAGGTCGCGGCCTTCGGCGTTCCATCCGACCCGTCGTCGGCGAGGGCGTCAGCGCGAGCCTGGTCACGAGCGGCGTAGGCGCCGTCGAGGACGGCCTGACGGATCGTGGCCGGATCCTCGGAGCGTGGATTGTCGTCGGTCACGATCACGAGGTCGCAGCGTGAAGCGGCAACGGCTCCGATCGGGCCCCGTTTGCCCTGGTCACGGTCTCCCCCGCAGCCGAGGACGGCGACCGTCCGTCGGTCGCCGACCGCGGCCAAGGCCGCGTCGACTGCCTGAGGCGTGTGGGCGAAATCCACGTACACCGCCGGTGCTTCGCCGCCGAGGTCGATTCGCTGCATGCGGCCGGGCACGGAGACTCTGGCGAGGCCCGGCAGGGCCGCAGCCAGGTCGACGTGGCCGGCGTCGAGGAGGGCGAGGGTGGTCACGGCATTGCGGACGTTGTGTTGACCGGGCAGCGACAGCGCGAACTCCCGGAGACCCGACGGGGTCGAGACGACGAGATCCTGGCCTCCGTCGGCCAGCGAGGTCGCCGATGACAGCGCGTAGTCGGCGAGCGAACCGGCGCTTCCCGTCGTACGCACCTCGACACCGTCGGCCTCCGCTCGGTCGCTGAGTCGTCGGCCCCACTCGTCGTCGATCGCCACGACCGCAGATTGAGTGCGGGACGGGCTGAAGAGCCGCGCTTTGGCCTCGAAGTAGTCCTCCTGGGTGGGATGGAAATCCCGATGATCCCAACCCAGATTGGTGAATCCGGTGACGTCGAACCGCACCCCGTCGACCCGGTGGAGGGCCAGCGCGTGGCTCGACACCTCCATCACCACGGCCTCGACCCGCCGTTCGGCCATGACCGCCAACACGGCCTGCAGGTCGGGACTCTCGGGCGTCGTGACCGTGGTACGGCTCATCTCGAGCGGCTCGTCGTCGATCCGGGCACCGATCGTGCCGATGGTGCCCACGCGCACACCGGCGGCCCGCAATGCAGCGGCCATGAGGTAGACGACCGTCGTCTTGCCGTTCGTGCCGGTCACCCCGAACGTCCGGAGCTTGCGCGAAGGGAAGCCGTAAATCTGAGCAGCTACCGATCCCATCACCGTTCGGGGATCGGCCACCGTAGCGATCGGCAGCCCTGTGTCGACGGCGAGGCTCGCACCCTCGTCGTCGGTGAGGATGCCCACCGCGCCAGCTTCGGCAGCCAGATGGGCATACAGCCCTCCGTGGGTCGTGGACCCTGCCAGGCCGACGTAGAGATCCCCCGGACACACGTTCCGGCTGTTGAGCGTGATCCCCGTCACCCACACCGACGGGGATCCCGGCACCAGATCCGCCAAATCGGCGCCGGCGGGCTGCGCGGGGCGCAGAGGGGTTTCGTCCGTACCGGTCACGGCGCACACGCTACAGCCGCACGCAGCCGTACCCCCGGCAGCTGCGGTCGCGTCACGTCAGAAGACCTCCCCCAGCGCCGGACACCGTGATTCACCAGTCGATCGGCTTGACCGGCGCCGGGCCGGAGCTGGGCAGAATGCCGTACCTCGGAAGCGCCACGCGCATGATGTCACGCCACGCCGGTGCCGCGACCTGGCTGCCCTGGATCTGCCCCTGCGGCCGGTCGACCACCACGTAGACAAGGATCTCGGGGTTCTCCACCGGGGCGACGCCGATGAACGAGGCGACGTACCCGCTGTAGCACTTGCACGTCGGGTCGATCCGCTCCGCCGTACCCGACTTGGCCGCGGTCCGGTAACCCTCGATCGGGAACCGGTTGACGCCCACCCTGCTCGCCACGACGGACTCCATCATGTCGAGCACCATCGAGCTGGATTCGGCGGAGACCACACGCCGTGACGTGGACTGAGGCACGGGTACGGCCTTGCCGTCGGTCGTGGTAGCAGAGCTGATGATCGTCGGGCTGTTGTAGACACCTCCGTTAGCGATGGCTGCGACGGCCGCAGCCTCTTGGATCGCTGTCACCGACAGCCCCTGCCCGAAGGAGATCTGGTCACGGGTGTTGTCCGCCAGATCCGTGCCCGGCAGCGATCCGGTTGCCTCGCCTGGCAGGCCGAGCCCGGTGCGCTGCCCCAATCCGAACGACTGCAGGTATTCCACAAGTTTGGATTTGTCGCTCTGGCGGGTCAGCAAGACGGTGCCGATGTTGGAGGAGTTCGCGACGACCCCGCGGGCAGTCAGGTTGAGCGTGCCGTGGCTGAAGGCGTCGTTGATCGGCCGGCCGCCCGACATGATCGAACTCGGCACGACCACCTTGGTGTCGGGCGTGATGACTCCTTGGTCGACCAGGGCCGCCATGGTGAGGACCTTCTGCACCGAACCTGGCTCGTACGCGTCGGTCATGACGCGGTTGCCCAGGTCGGTGGTCTCCGACACGCCCGGCTTATTGGAGTCGAACGACGGGTAGTTCGCCATCGCCAGCAACTCGCCGGTCTTGACGTTCATCACGATCGCCTTGCCGCTGACCGCCTTGGCCTGGTCGACGGTCTCCTGCAGGCGCCGCTCGACCATGTACTGCAGGCCGGCGTCGAGCGTGAGGCGGTACGTCACACCGTCCGACGCGGGCACCAGCACGCTCTGCCCGGTCGGGATCTTGCCGTTCGGCGACGTCTGGTAGGCCTCGGACCCGGCGGTGCCGGCGAGCTGAAGGTTGTAGGCGTACTCGATGCCGCTGGCCCCGACCACGCCGACTCCGTTGTCGTTGTCGCGGACGTACCCGATGACGTTGGAGGCGAGGGTTCCGTTGGGGTAGGTACGGATGGGCGCCGATTCCTTGTAGACGCCGACGTAGCCCTGGGCCTGGAGGTCCTGGGAGATCTGCAGGTAGGTGTAGGCCTGGACCTGCTTCGCGACGATCACGTACTTGGAGTCGGTCTTGGTGAGTTGAGCCAGGTAAGCGGCTCGGTCGCCACCGATGCGGGACACCAGGATGTCGGCGATGACCCCCGGCCCGGCCTCCGCCTTCTCCCGATCCTTGTCGGTCATGGACTTGGCGAGCTTGCCGTTGGTCGCGATCTGCGTCGGGTCGGCGACGATCGTCACGGCCGGCTGGCTGCTGGCCAGGACTTCCCCGAACCGGTCGGTGATCGTGCCCCGATTCGGCAGGATCGTGCGCGAGACGTTCATCTGGGCCGACGCGGCCGACGCGTACGACGCGCCGTCGATCCCCTGAATCGTCACCGCCTTGACGACCAGCACAGAAGCGATGATGGCCAACGCGAGCACCGCGATGCCGATGCGGCGGTGCGGGTTGCCGACCGGGAGCTTGCGGGCGTCCTTGTGCGGTCGGGAGGGGGTACGGCTCGACGGCCTGGCGGTTCGGCTTCCCGACTGAGGGGTACGGCTGCTCGCTGCCCCGGCCCTGGCGGTCGGGCGCGACGGACGGGACGACGTCGTGGCCGGCCGGGTGCCTCCGCCGATCGGGGGGTGGTTGTCGTTCTTCATCGGCCTACCTCTGCGGCTGGGAATCGCCGGGCTGGGCAGCCGCGGGATCGGGGACGGGAGCGCTTTGGCGTAACGACGAGATCTGTTCGGGCGACTTGTAGTCGATCAGCGGCATCTCGGTTCCCTGAACCGGTTTGGCGACGCCGACGACCTGACCGTTGCGAAGGTCGATGTAGACGGGGTACGGATTGGGCCTCATCCCCAGTTCACTGGCCCGCCGCATCAACTCCGCGGGGGTGGTCTTGAGGTCCACTTCCCCCTGGAGTTGAGCCTGCTTGTATCCCAGTTCGGCCGCCTTGGCCTGGGCATGCCGTACCTCGAACGACTGCTGTTGAACCGCGGTCTGCAGCATGACCATGCCGGCCATGCCACCTGCCCCGATCAGGGCGACGACGACGAGGAACGGCATCCGGGACGGTCGAGCCGGAGGTACGGCGGCGAGCGCCGGTTTGGTCTCGGTCGCCCCCGCCTGGCTGGGCTTGGCTGCGCGGTCTTCGGCCAGGGCGCTCATCGCGATCCCTCCTTGGTGGTGTGGGCGGCGATCCGTTCGGCGGCTCTGAGTCGTGCTGAGGCGGCCCGCGGGTTGACCGACACCTCGGCGGACGAGGGCCGTTCTGCGCCGCGCGTCAACAAGGCCAGTTCGGGACCGAACCCGGCGGGTACGAACGGCAGGTCACGCGGGGCACGGTCGGTCGAGGCGTCCCGCAGGGCATGCTTGACGAGCCGGTCCTCGAGCGAGTGGTAGGCCAGCACGGCGATTCGTCCCCCGACGACCAACGACTCGACAGCGACGGGAAGCACCCGCTCGAGCGAGTCGAGTTCACCGTTGACGGCGATCCGCAAGGCCTGGAAGGAACGTTTGGCCGGGTGACCGCCCGTGGTGCGGGCGGCCGCGGGGATCGCGTCGGCAATGGTGGCGACCAGGCGGGCCGACGTGTCGAACTGCTGCCGCGCCCGTTCGGCCACGATCCGGTTCGCGATCCGGTCGGCGAAGCGTTCCTCGCCGTACGTGCGCAGCATCTTTGCCAGGTCCCTGGCCGGATAGGTGTTGACGATGTCTGCGGCGGTCAGTGAGTCACCGACGCTCATCCGCATGTCCAGCGGCGCATCCACCGAGTACGAGAAGCCGCGGTCTCGGCGGTCGATCTGCAGGGAGGAGAGGCCGAGGTCGAGCAGAATCGCGCCGACCTCGCTGACATGTTCGTTGGCCAACACATCGCGCAGGTGGTGGTAGACGGCTTGGACCAGTCGCACGCGATCGCCGAATCGCGCCAACCGCTCGCCGGCCACAGCCAGCGCATCGGCGTCGCGGTCGATCCCGATCAGCCGGGCCTGAGGGCAGGCATCGAGGATGGCGGCGGCATGCCCACCGAGGCCGAGGGTGCCGTCGACATAGATCGACCCCGGCTCGCGCAGGGCCGGGGCCAGGAGATCGACGATGCGATCGGCCATCACGGGAACGTGCGTGTCTGTCATCGGTCTCGACCCCGCTTTCGTTCCTCTCGGGTCACCGTGCCGATCGGTTTCGACCCGAGGACCACCGTCTGTCTCCTGGCACCGGGGAAGGTGCGCCAGGCGACTGGCGTCGGGTCGAAGCCGGAAGGCACGGGGACCGGTCCCACCGCTTCGTTCGTTCGTGCACAACGCATCAGGAGCCGCGACGCTGGGTGAGTCGGGTTTCGAGTTCGGCGCGGTAGGCCGTCCAGCGCTCGGGCGACCACAGTTCCAGCCTCGTTCCCGCTCCGACCATGACGATGTCGCGATCCAGATCCGCCCACGAGCGGAGGCTGGCAGGTACGACGAATCGGCCCTGTCGGTCGGGGTGCTCCTCGGAGCTGTCCATGTTGACCCACCGCTCGATCTCCCGGAGATCGGCCTCTGAGGTGGACCGCTCGTAGTTGCGCTCGACCATGGCGTCGAAGTTCGCCTCGCTGTAGAGGGCGAGACAGCCCTCCTGCACCAGCGTGACGACGAGACCGTCGGCGAAGTGCTCTCTGAATTTGGCCGGCAGAGTCAGACGTCCCTTCTCGTCGAGCCTCGGGTTCGTGGTCCCACTCAGCCGCACAGCCACGTGGGAACCTCCTCCCCGACGCTCCACTTTCGAGGGCATCTCCTCCACCGAGCTCCACTCTAACCCACTTTCTTCCACTGAGCCATCAATTCACTCCCTCGCGTCGCACCGAAATACGTCGCACCGATGTGCACGGTCCGTCCGCAGATCGGAGGCTGATGGCCCACGGCGAGGTCGCGTAGGGTGGCGACGGTTGTCAGGCTTCTTCGATGAGGAGATCAGGTGGATCAGAAGCGGTCGCTCGGCGACGTCTTGGAGGTGATGGGCCAGGTACGCACCGCCATCGAGAGCGTGATCGAGGGCAAGCGTGGCTCGATCGACATGGCCATGGTCGTCCTGTTGGCGGAGGGTCACCTTCTGCTCGAAGACGTGCCGGGCGTCGGCAAGACGATGCTGGCCAAAGCGCTGGGCAGGTCGATCGACTGCTCGGTCAAGCGGATCCAGTTCACCCCGGACCTTCTGCCGAGCGACGTGACGGGCGTGTCGGTGTACAACCAGCAGACCCGGGACTTCGAGTTCAAGCCGGGTGGCATCTTCGCCAACATCGTCGTCGGTGACGAGATCAACCGGGCCTCACCCAAGACCCAGTCGGCCCTCCTCGAATCGATGGAGGAACGCCAGGTCTCGGTCGACGGCACGACCCACCGGCTCGATGCACCGTTCATGGTCATCGCTACCCAGAATCCGATCGAGATGGAGGGCACGTACCCCCTGCCCGAGGCTCAGCGTGACCGCTTCATGGCGCGCATCGAAATGGGGTACCCGACGCCCGCGGCCGAGATGGACATGCTCGACACCCACGGGCAGAACGACGCCCTGACCACTCTGCAGCCCGTGACCGATGCCGACACCGTGAAGACGCTGGTCGAAGCCGTACGCGAGGTCTACGTCGCCCCCGCCGTCAAGCAGTACATCGTCGACGTCGTCAGCGCCACCCGATCCAATCGCGACCTTCGTCTCGGCGCGTCACCGCGCTCGAGCCTGCACCTGTTGCGCGCGTCGCGGGCACAAGCAGCCTTGTCGGGCCGGGATTACGTCCTCCCCGACGACATCGGGAACCTGTCAGGGCCCGTTCTGGCTCACCGCGTGCTGCCGTCGACCGAAGCACAGCTGGCCCGCAGGTCGGTCGGCGAGATCATCGCCAAGGCCGTCAGGTCGGTCAAGGTACCCGACAAGAGGTAAGCCTTTGCGACGCAACCCCTGGCCCCTGCTCACGATCCGCGGCAAGTCGTTCGCGGTTCTCGGTCTGCTGCTGGTGCTGGCCGGCATCCTGCTGGGTCAGCGCGACGTGCTGTGGTTCGGGCTGTTCCTGGTCCTCCTGCCGCTGGCCGCGCTGCTCGTCGTCGCTCGTAGCCGCCTTCGTCTCTCGTGCGAGAGACGGGTGTCGCCCCCCGAGGCTGTCGTCGGCGACCGCCTCACCGGCGAGCTGGTGGTCTCCAAGTCGGGGAATCTCCCCACGGGGCTGCTGCAGTTCGAAGACGCCGTGCCCCGCGGGCTCGGCCGCCCACCCCGCTTCACCGTGCACCGCTTCTCCGGGGAATGGCGCCGCGAAGTGACGTACCCCCTGGTCGGCTTGGTCAGAGGTCGGTTCCACACCGGCCCCCTCACCGTACGTGCGACCGACCCGTTCCAACTCGTCAAACTCGACCGCCGCTTCACCGCGACGAGCGAAGTCATGGTGACCCCCCGAATCGTGCCGTTGCCGATCATGCGCAACGCCGTCGGCTCGGGCGCCAGCGGCGACGCGTCGCCGCAGAAGGTCGGCGTCGTCGGGCAGGACGACGTCTTGGTGCGCGAATATCGCTCCGGCGACGACGTGCGACGCATCCATTGGCGCTCGACCGCCCGCAAAGGCGACCTGATGGTGCGGCGGGAGGAACAGGCGTGGGATCCCGCCGCCACCGTGATCCTCGATTCTCGTGCCACCGCCCATGCCGGGCGAGGCCGTACCGGCTCCTTCGAATGGGCCGTGTCAGCTGCCTCGTCGATCGCCCTCCACTTCGTCGACGCGAACTTCCGGGTCGACCTGTTCGACGCCGACGGGATGATGGTCACCGCCGATCGGTTGGCGCACAAGACAGTCACCCGGCGACAAGTCGTCGAAGCCATGACCGACGTGCAGATGTCAGACCGCACCACCCTGACCCGGACCGTCGAACACGCAGGCCTGTCACAGCGAGGCCAACTCATGGTCGCCGTCACGGGACGGCTCGCCCCCGCCGACGTGGAGATGCTCTTCCTCGCCCAGCGCAACCGGGCTCGTTGCTTCGCCGTCGTCGTGGACGCCGACACGTTCACGACCCGTTCGGAACGGAGCACACCCGAGCAGTACGACGACCACCAGGCCTCGCTCGCCCTGCTGCGAGACGCCGGCTGGCGAGTCGTCGAGGCGCCCGAGGGAGCTGACGTGGCCGACGTATGGACCGACCTCGACCGGATCGGGGAGTACGTCTGATGCGCACCGTCGTTCGCATGTGGGTGTCCGTGGCGGTCGCTACGATCCTCAGCTCGATGGCCCTGTTGCCGCTGACCACCGATCGGGGCTACCTCGTGCCGGCGGCGGTCATGATGGTCCTCCTCGCGGCGGTAGCCGTCGCGGGCGAACGGCTCGCGGTCAACCGGGCGCTCGTCAACCTGGTCCAGGTGGTGCTCGCGGCCGTGATGTTCGTGGCTCTGGCCATCGCGCCGGGACCGTCGCAGGTGTCCTGGTACGGGCGGCTCGTGCCGCTGGTCCGTTCCGGGTACGACCACATCCGCACGACCGCTGCCCCGATGACCGAGGACCCCGGCACGAGACTGATCCTGATCATGCTGGTCGTGCTCCTCGGACTGACCGCAGGTCTGTTGGCGGACACGTTGGAGCGGCCCTCCTGGACGTTGGCGCCGCTCCTCACGATGTACCTGATCCCCGCCGTCGCGCTGCGCACCGACGTGAATGCTCTGTCGTTCGTCGTCGTGGTCGTCGGTTACCTCGTGATCCTGTTCGCCGACGGGCTCAGCACCGACGCTCAGTGGACCCGGAATCTGGCCTCGGATACCGCCGAACAGCAGCCGGGTACGGGCGGGGTCTGGCGGATCGCCGCCGTCGTCGCGACCCCGGCTGTGATCGGCGCCGTCATCCTGGGCATGCTGCTGCCCACCTTCGCCCCGACGTTCATGTCGTCGTTCCGGCCGAACGGGTCCGGCCCGATCGAGATGACCGATCCTCAACTCGACCTGCGGCGCAACCTGCAGCAACCAGACAACCGGACCGTTCTGACGTACACCACCAGCCGCCCGGACGGTGTCTACCTCAGGCAGGCCACCCTGCCGGTGATCACACCCGACGGCTGGGTTCAGTCTCAGGTGTCGCTGAAGCAGGGCGCGATCGGACCCGTTCCCGGCGTGAGCGGTGTTCCGGTCGCGGGCCCCCGCACGACCCAGGTCGAGATCGGCGAGTTGCGGTCGATGTACCTGCCCGTGCCGTACGCACCCCGGGCCCAGAGCGCTGGCGGCGATTGGTCGTACGACCCGGCCTCTCTGATGATCATCGCGACCGGCACGAACCGGAGCAGGGCGACCGAGAACCTGAAGTATTCGGTGGAGAGCTGGGACATCACCCCCGACGGCACTGCCCTGTCCAACGCCACCGTCGGCACGCCGGAAGGCGCGCCCAACACCGTCGAAGTGCCCAGCGACGTGCCTGCCTCGATCATCTCCCTGACCAACCAGATCACGACCGGAATCGAGTCGCCGGCTCTCAAGGCCGCAGCGATCCAGGCGTACCTGCGGTCACAGCAGTTCACCTACTCCATCCAGGGAGCCAGCGGCTCGACCAACTACGCCGCGATCGAGACGTTCCTGACGAAGACCAAGACCGGCTATTGCGTGCAGTTCGCCGGGTCGATGGCCCTGATGGCCCGGGTCGCCGGCATCCCGTCGCGCGTGGCCGTCGGGTTCCTGCCGGGCACGAAGTCGGGCGAACGCTACATCGTCACGGCCCACGACATGCACGCCTGGCCGGAACTCTACTTCGAGGGCCAGGGCTGGGTGCGGTTCGAGCCGACCCCGTCGGTCGCCGTACCCCCACCCTGGACGATCGTGTCTGCCAACCAGCCGACGACCCAGCCCACCTCGGAGCCTGAGCCGTCGATCCAGCCGTCGGCCGAGCCGTCGGCCGCGCCGCAGTCCGAAGAACCGACCCCGATCGACACCGACCAGAACAGTGCCGCGTCGGCGGTCTGGCGTGGCCTGGGGTGGGCGGCCCTGGCGATCGCTGTCGTGCTGGTGGCATTGACGCCGTTGGCTGTACGGCTCCTTCGCCGCCGCCGCCGACTGGCCGTCACGGGTGACCCCCATGAGATCGTCGCCTCGGGCTGGCTGGAAGTGAGGGACACCTGGCTCGACCTCGGCCGTCAGTGGCCGACCGGCACACCCAGGCAGATCTCCGCGGTCGTAAGTCAGCGTCTGCCCGAGGAATCGTCACGCGAACACCTCACCTCCCTCGTGAGCGCGGTGGAGAAATCTCGATACGCACCCGACCTCTCCGACGCCACCGATGCCCTCGGTGACGCCACCGCGGTCACCACCGGTCTGTTGAACGACGTGACCTGGGACGGTCGTCTGCTCGCTCGGTTCGCGCCTCGCTCGCTGGGGCATGCCCTGCGCGACTGGTTCGACCGCACCAACGACGCCATCGCCGAGCGCTTCAGAGGTTTGGTCGAGCGCCGATCCGCGGGTACGGCAGATGTTTCCGATCAGCCCGAGGAAGAAGACACCGAATCCTTCAAGCGTCCCCTGGCCGGCGGGCTGGGCCGCTCGTCGTAAGGCTGCGATCCTGCGACTCGATCAGGGGTAAGTTCGGGACTATTGCATGCCAACCTGCTGTGCCTCCCTGAGCGCGACCAGGGATTCCTCGTCACCGTCGGCGGCCGGTTCGGGACCCCGGCCCCATAGCCAGAGATCGAGGACGACGGCGTCCCCGGTCAGCGAGGCGGCGGGCGTGCCGCGGTCGACGAGCTGAGCGCCGGGCTGGTCGTACTCCTTTCCCGACTGCCCCACTCCCCGCCAACGTCCAGGCTGGACGAGCCACGACTGCCCTGGAGCACACAACTCGACGATTCCCGCCGTCGGCTCGAACGTGAAGCCGGGGAGCGTCCCCCACCACGCCCACATGACGCTGACGGCGTGTGCGACACCGTCGGCCGCCAGGTCGGAATCCACACCGGACGGTTCGATCCCAGCCGTCAGTTCGGCGTCGACGCGGTGAACGAAGGCTTCATGTGCCTGCATCCGCCGGGTCGATCCCACGGTTTGAGCGGTGTCCAGCCAGAACCAAGCGGGGTCGTCGTCGGAGCGTCGTTCGAGTTCGGCCACCAGGTCGGCTGTCTCGCGCCGGAGCATCTCGATCGTGGCCTGACGGGTGCCGGGGCGTTCAGGAAGCCCGCCGTCGACCGCCTCGGAGTCTGCGTCGGTCCGGGCCTCTTCACGCAGGATGGCAGCCCAGAACGCGTGGACCCGGGTGAGATGCCACAGCAGTTCGTCGGCATCCCAGTCGGGGCACGTGGGGACCCATTCCGACGGACGTGTCCGAGCGATGGCTTCGAGGAAGAGATCGGTCTGCACGCTGATGGCTCTGGTGAAGTCGGTCATGAGCGCCATTCCAACACACAGCCCTGACAGCGTCCGGGTGAAGATGTATTGTCCGTCGGATTGTCCCGACCCGGTAGCGCCTCGGCCGAAGAGTGACGGCCGGACGGGGTCCTCAAGAGAAAAACCCGGGTGTGGGGCCCGGGTTCTGATGCTGGAAAGCGTTGGTCAGTCTTCGCCCTGGCGGCGGCGCCAGCGCTCCTCGAGGCGATCCATGAACGCCGTCTCGGGCTTGGCGCCCTTGGCTGGCTTCGCGTCTGTGGGATTGATGTGCTTCCACGACGCGAGGGCAAGCACGGTGGAGCCGAGCATGATCAGGAAGCCCAGCACGCTGACCGCCCAATGGACTTGCAGTCCACCGATCAGCACGCCGATTCCTACGAGAAATCCAAGACCGGCGAGGGACGCGCGTCGACGGTGGAGGGTGCGGGCCCCAGCTCCTCGGAGCGTGCTGGCAAGCTTGGGATCCTCGGCAGCGAGCGCGGCTTCCATTTGAGCCAGCAGCTCCTGCTCCTTCTCGGAGAGGGCCATGTCGTTCCTCCAGTGCGGTCTGGCGGCAAGTCTAGGTCGCTGCGAGGGCGTCCCGAAAGAGATGGACGGATCACAATCAGGCTGTCGTTCGGCCAAGGTCATTCCCACCCTCCCGGACCGATGGTGACTACCCCGGGTCGGGTCAGTGCGGCACGTTGCACCGCGCGTGGGCCGAAGCGTCGAATGGCCTTGTCAGCGGCCTGTTCTGCCTCTCGCCACCCATGCTCGGGATCGTCGAGGGCGGGCTGGGTGTAGGCCGCCGTCGTCTCGACCAGACCTTCGAGCCGTACCCCCACCTTTCGGATCCTCGCCCGCTGCAATGACAAGGCGTCGAACAGCCTGACCGCGGCGCGATGAATGTCGCCGGTGACGTCGGTCGGGCTGGCCAATCGCACCGAACGGGTGAGGTCGGTGAAATCGCTGAGCCGCAAGCCGAGCACGACGGTACGACCGACCATCCCCGCAGCTCGGGCGCGGGACGCCGTACGGTCTGCCATCCGCAACAACTCGACCCGTACCCGCGCCGGGTCGTCGGTGTCACGACCGAACGTCTCCGACGAACCGATCGACCGTTCCCGGGCCGTCGCCACGACCCGCCGCGAATCTCTGCCCCACGCCAAGTCGGAGAGGATCTTGCCCTGATTCGGCCCGAAGGCTCGTTTCAACGTGCTGGCCGGCACATGGGCCATGTCGGAAACAGTCCGCAATCCCAGTTGGTGCAACCTCGACGCCGTCGACTCCCCCACACCCCACAGCGCCTCGACCGGGAGCGGATGTAAGAAGGCGATCACCTCGTCGGGGGCGATCACGCGCAATCCGTCAGGTTTCGCCTGGCCCGAAGCCAGCTTCGCGACGAATTTCGACGGACCGATTCCCACCGAACAGGCGATGCCCTGTTCGTCGGCGACGAGAGCCCGGACGTACTCCCCCACGTACGCCGGTGGCCCCAACAACCGTCCTGTGCCGGTGATGTCACAGAACGCCTCGTCGATCGACACCATCTCCACGTGCGCCGATACCGAGTCGAAGATCTCCCGGATCCCGGCCGACACCTCGGTGTAGGTGTCGAAGTCGGGGGGGACGGCGACGGCCTGCGGGCACAGCCGCCTCGCCGTCGTGGTCGGCATGCCGCTCTTGACGCCGTACGCGCGCGCCTCGTACGTGGCCGACAACACGACACCCCTGGTCGCGCCACCGACGAACATCGGCAGGCCGATCAGTTCCGGTCGTCGTCGCAGTTCGACCGACGCATAGAAACAGTCCATGTCGGCGTGCATGACGACCCGGCCAGGTGCATCCCCTTCCCCGTACACCGTGGTCGCTCCAAACCCGAACACCATCAGGCGTCACCTCCCCGAACTGCCGGGGCTGGAATGCCAGAGCTTGCGAGGTACGGACGCCGGTGACAGCCCCGAAGGTTTGACGTCGGCGTACGGCGACTGGGTAAACCCGCTCGCATGCACGAGCACCCGCCTCCTGCCCATGCCACCTCCCTTGCCGTGCTGCTGGGCATCGGCCGGCGCATCGGCCCGATCGGGAACGTCGTCGAGCAGTTCCCCGACCAGCGAGTACCCCTCGGGTACGACGTCCATGAGCGCGCGTACGGCAGTTGTCGCCTCGGCCTCGCTGCCCGAGCGGTCCATTTCGGCATCCCAGGCAACCTGGAGGGCGGCCAGATCCCACGCTGCGGTAGCCCGCAACGACCGGCCTCGGGGACCGGTGCGTTTGAGCACGCCACGTACGAGCAGCAGCCAGGACGAGAACACGGTCGCCGCGTACGGCCCCTGCACGTCTTCGAAGAACGTCGCGTCCGCCAGCCCGGTCGTGTCGTCCAGGGTCAGGAACACGACCCGCCGCCCCGATCTGACCGCCGGCGTCTGGGTCGCCACCTTGACCCCGCCGACCAGCAGATCGGAACCGTTGCGACGCGACAGCAGATCAGCAGCCGGCGTGACGCCGAGAGCCGCGAACAGACGGCGGTGCCGTACGGCGACATGGGCCGTCGCGTCGAGGCCGAGGATGCCGAGTTCGGAGGTGACCCGCTCGTCGTCGGTCATCTCCGGCAGCCCGGACGCCGGCAGGTCCGCCCCCTCGGCCGCGCCGAAGTCGAGGGCCAGTTGGACGTCGGGCACACCCGCCGGTGCCGCCGTCTGCGCCTGGTGCTTGGCCCGATCCCGGGGATCGTCGGACACCGGCCGAGTCGATCGTGCCGCTGTTCTCGCTCCCCGGGCCCGGGTAGCGCGATCGACCCGGTCGAGCCGAGCCAGGTCGGCCAGACTCAACAGGAGATCGCGACGGGTGATCCGACGACGGCTGCCGACCGGTACGGCGCGGCCGATGCCGTACACCTCGTCGAACGCCCCGGCCAGGATCAGCTTCTCGACGACCGGTTGGCTCACCGCGCAGCGGTTCCAGAAGTCGGTGAGGGAGGTGTACGGCCTGCCCGCCACGATGCGGGTGGTCTCGGCCTCGGAGATCCCTGACACATCGGCCAGCGCCAGCCTGATTCCCCACGGCCTCCCGTCAGGCAGCCCGTCACCGGGTACCAACCTCCTCCCTCCGCCGGCCAGCGGTGGGCCGTCCATGCGTTCCCGGACAGGTGGATCGTCACGCCGTACGGACGCATCGGTGAGACGTTCGGTCACGTACGCGGCGTGGCTCGCGTTCACGCTCAACGGCAGGATCGTGATGCCGAGACGACGGGCCTCTTCGAGGAGGAGGCGCTTGGGATACATGCCGGGGTCGTGAGTCAGGATGCCGGACAGGAAATGGGCCGGGTAATGGGTCTTGAGCCAGGCGGATTGATAGGTGGGCAGCGCGAACGCCGCCGCATGTGCCTTGCAGAATCCGAACGAGGCAAAAGATTCCAGGACCTTCCAAATCCGTTCCACGAGGTCAGGCGCGTACCCTCGGGCCAGCGCTGCGGGCACGAACCATTGCTGGGTGATCCGCTGCCCCTCCTCGTCACCCAGAGCGCGCCGCGCCTCGTCGCCCTGGGCGAGGGAGCACCCGGTGACGACGGCGATCGTCTTGATGATCTGTTCGTGGAAGACGACGACGCCACAGGTCTCGGCGAGCACGGGCTCGAGATCGGGATGGGGATAGTCGGGCTCGACCCATCCCTGCCGGGCATGCAGAAACGGCGACACCATGTCGGATTTCACCGGACCGGGTCGGAACAAGGAGATGTCGGTGATGACGTCGGCGAAGTGTTCGGGTGAGAACTTGCCGACGAGTTCCCGCTGACCGGGCGACTCGATCTGGAAACAACCGAGGGTGGCGGCGTTGGCGATCAGCTCGTACGTGGCCGGGTCGTCGAACGGCGCCAGCGCGTCCAGGTCGACCTGGACCGACTCCGTCCGTGCGATCTCGATCACCGCGTGAGCCATCGCCGACTGCATCCGGATGCCGAGCACGTCGAGTTTGAGCAAGCCGAGGTCTTCGACATCGTCCTTGTCGAACTGGCTCATCGGGAACCCGCCGAAGCTCGCCTCGACCGGGGTGCGGTCGAGCAACGTGGCGTCGCTCAGCAAGACCCCGCACGGGTGGAGCGCGATGTGCCGGGGCAGACCGTCGAGCGATTCGACCAGCTCGAACAACACCTTCAGCCGCCGCTCCCCCAACCCGGCCGCCCTCAACTCGGGCAGGTCCCGCATCGCGGCACGAGCATCGCGGGCTCGGATGTGCGGGAACGTCTTGGCGATCGCGTCGATCTCGGCCGGCGGCAGCGACATGGCTGCCCCGACGTCGCGAACCGCATGCCGCACGCGGTAGGTGTCGAGCATCGCCACACACGCCACCCGTTCGCCGCCGAACGTGGCGAGGATCTTGTCGTACACCTCGGTGCGCCGCGCCGATTCCACGTCGAGGTCGATGTCGGGCAAGGCCTGCCGCAGCGGTGACAGGAATCGCTCCATGATGAGCCCGTACGCCAGCGGATCGACCCCCGAGACCCCCAGCAGGTAGTTGACGAGGCTGCCCGCACCTGACCCTCGCGCCGCGCACCTGATGCCGAGGTCGCGCACGAGGCCGACGACGTCGCCGACGGTGAGGAAGTACGACGCGAATCCCAGTTGCCCGATGACGCCGAGTTCGTCGTCGAGCCGGGTGTCGATCTCGGCCGAGGTGGTGCCGTACCTGCCGGCGATGCCCGCCTCGCACCGCTGCCGCAGAATTCGCATCGCCTCGTCGGCTCCGCCTGGGATGCCGAGCACGGAGAACTCCGGCAGGTGGATCTCGCCGAGCCCGATGTCGGCGCGCGGGTCGAGGGCACAGGCGAGCCCGAGTTCGCGGGTGGCGGCGAGTAGTCCGGCACCGTCGGTACGGCCGGCCCGCCCGGCGATGCGGTGGGCCACCTCGGACATGTGCTCGGTCGACTTGAGGTAGCCCTCGGCGTTGCGCCGATCGACGTTCCGCAGGTCGAGCGGCACCAGACGACGGGCCGCGTCGAGCACGTCGATCGTCATCGCCTGCGCACGGTCGGCCATCCGGACGGCGTTGGTGAGAACAGCAGGTACGGCAGTGCTGTCGGCGAGCGCGAGCATCCGGGCGGCATGGAGTTCGGAGCCGACGCCTGTGCCGGGAACGTCGTGGCAGGTCGGGGCGAGGAAGAGCGCGCCGCGCGGCAGAGCCGTACGCCATCGGGCCAGTTCGGCCGCAGCGTCGGGCTGTCGTCCCGCCGCGGCGTCGACACCGACCGCAGAATCCGCCCCGAGCAGGACGGCGACCTCACCGGTGGCAGCCGCCTCGGCGATCTGGTCGAGGGTGGCCAGCGCAGTGCCCCGCTCACCGGCCAGGTGTACGGCCGAGACCAATCGGCACAATGCAGCCCAGCCTGCGCGTGACCGGGCGAGCACCACCGCTCGGGGATGTCGCGGGTCGCGGAGTTGGCCGCCGCGGACGGGCGTCTTGGCGGTCGCCGTGGGCTGACTGGTGGGGCGAGGTACGGCAAGATCGACCCCGATCACCGGCCGAATCCCCGCCGCGAGACAGGCCTTCGCGAACCGGACCGCCCCGTACAAGCCGTCTCGATCCGTCATCGCGAGCGTGTCGAATCCCAGATCGGCGGCGCGGGCGACGAGCGCCGACGGGTGGGAAGCGCCGTACTGCAGCGAGTAACCCGATGCGACTCGCAGGTGGACGAACGGCTCGGTCACGATGCCCCCTTGTGGGTACGGCTTCCTGCTCCGTTCCTGCTCTGCCACGCCCGGGCGAGCCGACGGCTGACCTCGTCGTGGAACGTCCGCGCGTCGCGGAACAGGTCGTCTGCCTCTCGTTCGCCGACCAGCGGGTGGGCTCCGGTCTGCACGAGCAGACGCTTGTGCCGCCCGGCCGCGAAGAAGGCGGCCCATTCGCCGTACTCCGGCGCGACGAGGGCCAACAACCGCCACACGTCGACCGGTCTGCTCGTCGGACGCCGCCGCGCGCGCACAGCGAGCACGGTGACCGCGGTCCGCATCGCCGCCAGATGAGCGGCCAGGAACCGGTCGGCAGGGGTCTCGGCCAGCTCTGCGGCGAGCAGGGCCTGGGCTGCTCGGGCGAGGTCGGCCTGGTACGGCGGCTGTGCCGGTTCCCCGGCCGGCCCGGGATCTCGCTGCGCTGGGGCCGCGGGGCCAGACGGTTGAACTTGAGACTCGGATCGAGGGCGAACCTGGGACTCGGATCGAGGACGAACCTGGGACTCGGATCGAGGGCGAACCTGGGACTCGGATCGAAGCTGAGCAGAAGGCTGGGCGAAAGACACGCTCACCGGCTGCACGGGTGTGCGGGTGATGGGTTCGGCGGACATGGCTCACCGACCTCAATCCATGACGGCGCGCAGCCGCCAGGAGCCGGTATCACGGGCATGGTCGATCTCGTAGACCCCGGGATCGCCGCGGCCTGACGCCGCCAGCACCCGCCACACCTCGTGCTCGGCCAGCAGGTCCGGGGTCTCACCCTCGTCGTGCTCCATCGGCAAGAGGGGTCTGACGTCGTCACCCCGCGCCGCCCGTACGAGCGGGGAATCCCACCAAGCCCCTGTCTCCAGCCAGCGCGTCAAGACGTCGCGGACCACCCACAACGTTCCTCGCCACAAGAACTGCGCAGGAACGTGACCGTCGTCACGTTTGACGTGAATCGGCTCGTTGTATGACCGCATCTGTCTCTCCCTCGGTGTGCTGCCCGGTCTCGACCCCGAGTGGGAGACCCCGGCGCACGCAGGGGTCGAGATCTGCGCACACCGGGGCCGGCCCGTACGCTCGAACACCGGCGTCAGCCGATCGATCAGGACCTTCCCCAAGTTCCCAATCGAACAGATGTTCGAACAGATCCCACTATAGGCACCCTCCCGACTTCGGGCAAGTGGTTCGACAGATGCGTACCGAAACTGCCTCTGGATTGACAGCCGATCTGATTTGAACGTTCAAAGTCGGGTTGCGAAGGCAGATTGGGCACGCCTGAGCCACTGTCGCGCCCATCCCGTCGTGGCAGGGTGGGGTCATGACGACGATGTCGTGGTACCGGTCGACCGGTGCGACATCGCCGTACGGCAACCTCGAAGCCGCTCATCCCGGTGTTGCGATGGAAGGCTATTTCTGGCGTTTCACCTTGCCAGGACGCACTGTGATCGCCCTGTGCGGGATCAACCAATCGCCTGGAGGACGTTGGGCGACGATCGCGGTCGCTACCTCCGACGGCTTCCTGACCGTGGCCGATCCTGAGAGAACCGGCTTCGCCCGCGCCGACCCACGTCGCCTCGGAGTAACGGTCGGCACGGTCTTCCGAGCCACCCCCAGCCGGGTGTCGGTACGGCTTCCCGCCGCCGAGATCGACGTCAACCTGACCGGCCTGGTCTCCTGGCCCCGCCGCCGGTTCGGCGGCTCGTCGTACTTCCAGTCGATCCCACATCTCAACCAGTACTGGCATCCCTGGCTCCTGGGCGGCACCGCGACCGGTACGGCCACGCTCGCCGGCGAGCGGTTCAAGCTCGACGGAGCCCTCTGCTACGGAGAGAAGAACTGGGGCCGGGAGGGATTCCCCGACTCGTGGTGGTGGGGTCAGGCGAGCTTCTCCGCCACCACCTGCATCGCCTTCGCGGGCGGGGAGGTCACCGCCGGACCGCTTCGCACGAAAGTCACCGGCTTGGTCGTACGCGTCGGCGACCGCCTGCTCCGACTCGGGAATCCGGCCACGTCCCCCGTCGCCGCGCGGGTCAGCGACGACACGTGGGATCTCGACGGGTACGGGTCGGGCTACAGGATCCGGATCCACGGAGACGCGCCCCTAGCGGCGGCGCACATCCTGCCCGTACCCCTCCCCTCCGAGCGTCGCAACACCCCTGGAGCCCTGGAACACCTGGCCGCCCACCTGACCGTCGACGTCTCACGCCGAGGTTCGACGCTGTGGGCGGCAGAGACGTACCTCGGCGCTCTGGAACACGGCGGCCTCGCCCGGGCGGAGGCCGAACTCCGACGCCGCATCGGCTCGGTAGACGTGTGACCCATGCCGATGCAGTAGCCGCGAGGTGCAGCGCAGCGACGCAGGCCACGGTCGGCGCTTGGAGCGGGACAGAACGTCCCCTCAACGCGCGACACGCCGGCATCGACGGCAGGTCGGTGACGTTTCGCCGCATTTTGTCCCGCTGGGATCGAGGGACCCGACCAGCGAACGCGACTCAGCATGTTCAGACCAGGACAGCCGGCTGACCTCGGACAGCGTCTCGAGCCGATCGCTCGCGCACAGCTTCCCCCACCATCGCACCGACGCTGTGCCGTCGACCCTCCAGCGGGACAGGACGCGGCGTATGTCGAGCATGACCCCGGTGAACACGGAGTGTCGAGCGTTGAGGGGACGATTTGTCCCGACCTAAGACCCGCACCCGCGTGTCTCACGCAATGCCGTTGGCTGCCTAACGAGGTGTGGCGGTCGAGATCCCGCATGCGGGAAGTGGCGGCACCCGGCTCAGATCAAGGAGAGTCGGTACCACCTGGCACGGCGGAACTGGGCACTGGCTGTCGCCTCCGACTAGGGTCGAGACCGTGATCGAATTCGGGACCGGCGGTTGGCGGGCCATCATCGGCGATGGCTTCACGAAGGCGAACCTGAGGTTGGTGATCCAGGCTCTGTGCGACCGGATGCACGCGGAAGGGGTCGCGGATCGGGGCACGGTGGTCGGGTACGACCGCAGGTTCCTCTCCGAGGAGTCTGCCTGGTGGGCGACGGAAGTGTTCGCCGGCAACGGCATCCACGTACGGCTGATCGGTCGACCGGCGCCGACGCCCATGTTCATGTGGACCGTGCAGAACCGTGGGTGCGCGTACGGCATCGCCATCACCGCGAGCCACAACCCCGCCCTGTACAACGGCATCAAGATCTTCACCGAAGGCGGTCGAGACGCGGCGGCCGAGATCACCGACGAGATCGCCGCATCGGCCAACTCCCTGACCGACGCCGACGTGCGCTCGACGAGCGCTCAGCAGGCGATTGAGGCGGGACTGGTCACCGTCCAGACCTCGCTCAACTGGTATATCGACGCGATCATCGAGCACCTCGACATGGAGACGATCCGGCACCGCCACCTCACGGTCGTGCTCGACCCGATGTTCGGCGTCGCCCAGACGTGCCTACAGACGATCCTGATGACCGCCCGCTGCCACGTCGAGGTGATCAACGACCGTCGCGACGCCCTGTTCGGCGGGCGACTGCCCTCCCCGTCCGCCCGTACCCTCGAAGCGCTTCGTCACGAAGTGGTCGACCGTCATGCCGACCTCGGCATCGCCACCGACGGCGACGCCGACCGCCTCGGCATCATCGACGACACGGGAAGATTCCTGCACCCGAACGAAATTCTGGTGCTCCTCTACGACTACCTGCTGACCCGCAAGGGGTGGACCGGCCCCGCCGTACGCAACATGTCGACCACCCACCTCCTCGATCGCGTCGCTGCCCGGCACGGCGAGCAGTGCTACGAGGTACCCGTCGGCTTCAAGTGGATCTCCTCGAAGATGGCCGAGACGAATGCCGTCATCGGCGGCGAGTCGTCGGGCGGCCTCACCGTACGTGGCCACATCGCCGGCAAGGACGGCATCTACGCCGGCTCTCTGCTCGTCGAGATGGTCGCGGCGTCAGGACGCAAGCTGTCGGAGCTCTACTCCGAGCTCCTCGCCGAGTACGGCACCCTGGTCATGCTCGAAGAGCAGTACGAGATGACCGAGGCCCGGAAGGCCGACCTCCAGCAGCGCCTGTACGTCGACCACGATCTGCCCGCCTTCGACCGCGAAGTCGTCAAGACGAGTTGGGCCGACGGTGGCAAGGTTTACTTCGCCGGCGACGGCTGGGTCACCGTGCGGTTCTCCGGCACCGAACCGGTCTTGAGGATCATGTGCGAGATGCCGACCGAGGCCGAGGCCCGCACGGTCATCGACACGATCGCGACCCACCTGGACCTCTGACCGTTTCTCACGACGACTGGTATCACCTAGCCTGACCCCACCTCCAAGGTCGCAAGAACACAGAAGGCGGCGGCGATGGCACCACGGTTCTCCGAGGCAGGTGGCCCGTCCAGCCGCAGCATCGCCAAGGTCGGCGAGCCTCAGGCTGCGGGCGACATCCAGGAGGCTCCCCTCAACCGCGTGATCGCGGTGCCGGGCTGGGTCGGGCTGCCCGACGCCGACCAGTTGAACCTGCTCGTCCACGACACCGTTGCGATGACGATCCTGGCCCAGGACGTGTCGGTGACGGCCGACGGCCGCCCCGTGACCGCCGCCCTTGCCGTACCCGCAGAACGTCTTCAACCCGGCCCTCGCGGCCACCGGTTCCATGTGGTCGACGTCGCTGCGGGCACGAGCACTGCACAGGCTCCGGTCAGGCTGACCGACCCCGGTGACGCCTGGACGTACCGGGACCACTGGCGTTCGCCCGCCCCGGACCCGTCCGCCCAACGCGGGCAATCCGCCCCCGCCGACCTGGCGGCCGATCGCGACTTCCGAGCCCAGAACGTCTTCGCCGTCGCCGCCCACACCCTCCACGTGTTCGAACGATGCCTCGGTCGACCGATCCCCTGGCACTCGGGCTATCCTCACCTGTTTCTGGTTCCGCAAGCCCGGCTCGAAGCCAATGCGTTCTATTCCAGGGAGCACAACGCCGTCCTGTTCGGTTGGTTGCCGGCGGTCGGGGAGCTGCCGGCGCTCTATACAGCCTTGTCGTACGACGTCATCGCCCACGAGGTCAGCCACGCCATCCTCGACGGCTTGCGCCCCCACTACACCGACCCAGGCCTGCCGGATCAACTCGCTTTCCACGAGGCGCTGGCCGATCTGGTGGCGATGCTGTCGGTCTTCGGTATCGCTGGCGTCGCCGAGACACTGCTGGCACCCAGTGGCACCGGCGGCTACCTGTCCCGTGTGTCGTTGTCGGCCGACCCGGCCAAGCGCGCCGAAGAACTGCTGCGCACGCCCCTGACCCGCCTGGCCGAGCAGATCGGGCGCAGACGCAAATTGTCGGCCTTGCGCGCGTCGGGTGAGTTGCGACCGTTCACCTCGTGGGCGACCGATCCCGTGTACGCCGAACCCCACCGCCGCGCGGAGATCCTCGTCGCCGCCTTCCTGCACACCCTGGCCGCCATGTGGTCGGAGCGGATCGGGGTGTTCCGGCGGGTGCGCGGCGCGATGGACACCGAACGGGTCGCCGAGGAGGGAACCACCGCGGCCGAGCACCTGCTCGGCATGCTGCTGCGCTCGCTCGACTATCTGCCGCCCGTCGAGCTGGAGTTCGCCGATGTCGTGGATTCCATCCTGACCGCAGACCAGCGGGTGGCACCCGACGACAAGCACCATTACCGGGACGCCCTGGCGCGGGAGTTCGCCCGCTGGGGGATCGTCCCGCCTTCCCACAGCATGCTCGACGAGGACGGCAATCGGACCTCGAATGCCGGTGACGGCACAGCGACCGAGCCCGGGCCCTACGAGCCCGATCCGGACGCATCGCCCCCGGTCGTCCCGGGAACCGGGCCTCGCATTCGCTACGAGCATCTCAATCTCGTCTCGTTGCGCAGTTCGCCCGAGGCCGTGTACGGCTTCATCTGGAACAACGCGGGCCTGCTGGAGATCGACGTACGGCTCGACACCGTGGTGGAGCGCGTCATCTCCAGCACCCGGGTCGGTCCCGACGGCCTGGTCGTCCACGAATCCGTGGCCGACTACGTGCAGAGGGTGCGGGTCACCGGGGGCACTCTCCCAGCCGGGATGAGACAGCCCGCCGGCCTGGGCGGCGACGAGCCCGTGACACTGCTGGGCGGCGGAGTGCTCGTCTTCGACCAGTTCGGTCGGTTCCGGCTCCACCAACGCAAACCGGTGCTCGACGTCGAGCGCCAGAACCGTCGGCTGGACTACCTCGTGACCAACCGAATCCGCGGACGAGACGGGTACGGCTCGTCCGACGGGGCCGGTGACGTGCGCCGCTTCCAGCTATTGCACACCGACGAGGAGTGGTGATGTCCGTACCCACCCACGTGCGCCTCCGCGCGTACCGCGTCGGCTTCGGTGACTGCCTGCTGCTGACCGTGACGTACGACCAACCCGTCGACGGGCGCTCCCAGCGACATGTGCTCGTCGACTTCGGCACCGTCAGCGCCGCGCAACCGGGCCCGAGCCTGGCGCAGGTCGCTCGACTGATCACCGAGCACACCGAAGGCACCCTGGATGCGGTCGTCGCGACTCACCGCCATCGCGACCATATCGGCGGTTTCGGAAACGCCGCCGCGCAGCAAGCGCTCTCAGTCCTGTCCCCGGCTCTGGTGATCCGACCCTGGACCGACGTCCCAGGAGACGGCACCGCCCAAGGGCTGGGTCTGGCCGAAACATCGGTGGTCGCATCGCTGAGACAGCTCCAGGAGCAAGCTCGTGACGTTGCCTTCCTCGCCTTCGACAGCAGCCGGGCCGCCACCCGGGCTGCGCAGCTGGCTGAACTGGGCTTCGCCAATCCCGAGGCCGTCTCTTTCCTCGAGGAATGGAGCCGACCTCCATCGCGGGCCGAGTACGTCAAGGCCGGCACCCGGCTCGACGTCGCCCAGGTCGTGCCCGGCGTGACCGTCGACGTGCTCGGCCCTCCGACCTTGGCCTCGGTCCCCGACCTCGCCCACTACGCCAAGGACTCCGCCGAATACTGGCTCCGGCTGGCCGAACAGCAGCGTCTGCCGGAGATGTTCGCGGCGCCGGCACCCTCCGCGCGTCGCCAGGCCCGGGAGTTCCTCGCACCACCTGACGGCGTTGGGGCAGCCGCCTGGTTGCTCGACAGCCTTGAACGGGCCGGCGTCGCCCAGGGGTTCGAGTTGATCCAGGCCCTCGACGACGTCCTCAACAACACGAGCGTCGTGCTGTTGCTCACGATCGGCGATCGCCGCCTGCTGCTGCCCGGCGACGCCCAGGTCGAGAACTGGTCGTACACGCTCGATGCCGTGCTCGGCCCCGACGGCGGTCCGGCTCCCTCCGCCCGCTCGGCCGCAGGCCGACTGCGGCGCGCCCTCGCCAACGTCGACCTCTACAAGGTCGGCCATCACGGCAGTCGCAATGCCACCCCCCGACGCCTGGCCAGCCAGGTCTGGGCGGCGCGTACGACGCCCCTGACGTCGGTGATGTCGACCAAAGCCGCAGTGTTCGGGTCTACGGCGCAGGGAGCCGTACCCAAAGCCCAGCTCGTGTCGGCGTTGCAGGCCCTCGGGCCCGTCCACAGCACCGACGACCTCGCCCCCGGCGTGTGGTGGTTCGACGTCGGCAGCCCCACGACCGGACCAGCGGCGTTCACGTACCAGGCCGGCCCCCCGCAGCCCTAAGCCGTCAGCCGAGCGCGATCGCGGTCGCCGAGACGGCGAGCAGGGCCAGGATCGGCACGACCAGGGCTGGGTGGTACGGCGTCCGGGTGCGCTCGTAGCTCAACGCGGCCATCACCACCACTATCCCCCACCAGGGGTGCCCCAGCACTGGCATGGGTAGCATCAACGCGCCGCAGGAGGTGACACACGAGATGCCGAGTCGTCGCCCGTACCGCAGGCACGCTGCCCGCGCTCGGCCCGGCTGCAGCGGTGGGGCGACCGTGCGATGACAGCGGGCGAGCGACCTGCTCCGGTACGGCAGAACCAGCCACCAGAGCCCTGCCGCAGTCACTGCGACGAGCGCCCAGACCGGCCCGAGCAAGGTGACGAGAAGCCCGCCGAGGAGATGGAACACGACCAGCGCGACCAGCCAGACCGACGCCCAGCCGGCCGCGATGAGCACCGTCGTTCCTCGCCGGGCCGCCGACGGCAAGCGCAACGCGACCTCGCCCAGGTTCCACCCGACGAACGCGATCATGACCGCGATCATGGCGAGCGTCGGCGCGACCATGGTCAGCGCGGGTCCCGCAGGGTCGGCCGACGCATGGGCTGGGTGAGCGCCACCCGCGGTCAACGCCGACGCAGCGACGTACCCCCACCCCAGCGCGGCGACGGGTACCACCCACCAGCCCGGGCGACGCATCGCTCGCGCCAGTCGCCGCGCCCACGCCGATCCGGTTCCGGCCGCCCCTGCCCGCGGCAGGGCAGACACCGTCACGAGACCTCGAGAGTGACGCGGGAGATAACGACGGGCACGACGTCGCGCTCGGGAGCCGTGGGCACCAGCGTCACCCGCAGGTTTAGCGGATGCACCCCAGAGACGGCAGTCAAGGCTGCGGTGACGTCGAGTCGCCGAGTCGCACCGCCGCCTGATCCGACACCGTCGTCACGGCTCGCCTCGCACACGCCGAACAGGCTAAGCACACCGGCATCGGCCGATTCGGTGACTTCACCCGTCTGGTTCGAACCTCCGGCGATGATCACGTCGTAGGAATTGGCCACCGGCAGGCGCGAGGTGATGCCGTCGAACCGCAACTGCCACGTGGACCCCGCAGGGAAATCGGCCACGGTGAGCGCACGATCGCCGGACCCCCCACCGAGCAGACTCACCTCGGTCCCGCCTGCCAGCGTCAGATCCTCCGCCGAGGAAACCGGCTCCGGGTGCGGCACGTCGAGTCCGAACGGATCGACCTCGGAACCCGCCGGCGCCGGCACCAGGGGTACGCGCGGAGCCGCGGTCGTGTCGTACCCATAACCCAGCCCGGAGAGCCCCACCATCTGCGGCGCGGTCCAGATCGCGATGCTCCCGTCAGTGCGCAGGAAGCGGAACTTCTGGGTGCGCCACGATGACTCCGACTCCGTGCCGACACCCACACCGTTGTCGAAGGGGTACTGGTGGCCGAGGTCGCGGGCGTACGTCTCCCAGAGTCGGTCGACGTTGCAGTGATGCAGCCAGAACACCGGATCGAGACCCGCCGTCTCGAACATGTTCATCGCGCCCCCGACCTGGCCGTGGACCGCTCCGTGCGGCGAGGCGTCGAGCATCCCCATCTCGTTGGTCCGGTGGAACTTCGCTGGCGTGACCGGCGGTTCGACCACCCCGCCACCGAACGACACGACGTTGGTGTCGACCTGATTGGCGTAATGCGGTCGGCTCAGACAGAGCCCGGCATCGGCCCAGCTCCTGCGCGCACCGGCGGGCAGATCCCCCTGGTAGACCCGGATCGGATTGAACAGGGGGTTCCGCACTCGCCCGTCTGGACCGGGGTCGACACCGGGGATGACGACGTCTGCGGGTACGAACTCGCCTCGCAACGGCTTCGGGAGCCCCAGCGCGGCTGGCGTGGCTTGATAGTCGGAGTAGTTCCAGTACGGCAAACCCCACTCGGCGGGGCCACCGAGTCGCACGATGTGCTCGCGTACGACCGCCTCGAACTCGAGCAGAAACGCCCGATGCCATGGCAAGAAGAACCAATTCTCGTGGGCGCACTCGTTCCAGATCGCCCGCTGACTGCGATACCTCGGCCACGAGGTCGCCGACCCCCAGGCGCCGTGCACCTGGGACTGGTATCCCCATGACGCCGGATCTCCCCAGGCCTTCGACAACGCCACCAGCCGGGTACGGGCCGCTGATCCCGTGTTCCCGGTGAGCGAGATCTGGATGAACTCCTCGATCCCCGGCGTCAGCGCCTTCATCGCTGCGACGCCCGCGGCGTACCACACCAGCTCGTCGTGCCACCCGTTGTCTGGCCCCGGGCGCCACACTGCCCGTCGAACGACTGTCATCTCAAGCTCCCACAGACTCGAACTGACCGGTCCCCCCTGGGGAACCGCTGATCAATCATGTCCCGGCTGCGGCGCACCGGATCTGGCGATCCGCCGCCCCCACATCTCTATCCGTACTCCCGTACGACCACGAGATGTGGTGGTACCGGCTCGCGGGAGCCCGGCACGTCCTCGCTCGGAACAGCATTGATCAGCGCTTCCCTGGGCGTCAGGGTAACCGCCACGACCGGGCAGCCGTACCCAATCTGCCCTCGGAACCGGACTTTGAGCGATCCAATTGGATCCCACCCTCGTCCAAAGGCAGTTTCGGTACGTACCAGCCCGCTGAACGATCCCGAACCTGGCAACAACCTTGAGGCCCGCGCATGGCCACGTCGCACTTCGCCTGCGCCGTACGATTCCCGGCATGGAATTGCTTCCCCTCGCGTTCGCGAGCGGCTGGGCCAGTGGGCTGAATGCGTACGCGACGGTGCTGGTGTTGGGGCTCATGGGACGGTTCGCCCACACCGGCGGAATCCCCGAAGGCTTTCAACGCACCGACGTGCTGATCGTGATGGGGGTGTTGGCGTTGTTGGAGTTCTTCGCCGACAAGATTCCCTACGTCGACTCGATCTGGGACACGATCTCGACCGTGGTCCGGCCGCTGGCGGGAGCCCTGATCGGGGCACTGCTGGGCGGCGCCACCGGTGACCTGGCCACCGTCACCCTCGCGGAGGTGGGCGGAGTCACCGCTTTGCTCAGTCACGCGACCAAGGCCGGGGTACGGCTTGCCGTCAATACGTCTCCCGAGCCGGTCACCAACGTCGGGGTCTCGCTCGGAGAGAACGTCGCGGTCGTGGGCGTGATGACCCTTGCCGTCGCCTACCCGGTGCCCGCCGCGATCATCGCCGGCGTCTTGCTGGTGATCGGCCTGGTCGTGCTGTGGTTCGCGTTCAGCCGGATCAAGCGAGGGTGGGCGGCCGTACGGAGATGGTTCCGGCGCGAAACCACCGCAGTGGCATGAGCAGGATCGCCGTCGTCGGCGCGGCGCTCGGCGGACTGGCCGCGGCCGTACGGCTGGCGAAGGTCGGCCACGAGGTCGTGCTGTTCACCGATGGCGAGAAGCCGGCGTGGCCCACCGTCGCTGACCCGGACCTGATCGAGCTTCCGGCCGCCTGGCGCGATCTGTTCCGCAAGTCAGGACGCATCCTCGACGCCGCTTTGGCCCAGCGTCACCTCACCCTTGTCCCGGTGCCAACCCAGCCCGTCGAGCTCGACGGCGACCTCGTCGACTGGCCGACGGAGCGCGGGGAGCAGTTCGCTGTCGCGGCGTCCCGGTACGGCACGGCCGCCGCCGAGCGGTGGCGCGACCTGCTCGACGATCTGGTCGACACGTGGCAGGTGGTGCGACGGGCCGACCTCGAGTACGACCGCGTGCCCCACGACCACGCGGTCCAGGCATTGCTCGACGCCCCCCGCACGGTCGAAGACCTCGCCCGGAGGATCGACTCACCGCTGGCCGGTTTGGTCTTGTCGACCGCTCGCGACCTCGGCTCCGACCCTGCGCACACTCCGTTCTGGATCGCGACCAGACTGGCCGTTCGCCGTACCTTCGGCCTCTGGCGGTTACGAGGGACCGACGGAGAACCGGTGGCTGCCGCGACGCTGATCGAGGTCCTGTTGGGCCGATTGGCTGATCGCAGCGTCGAGGTACGGCCCGACTCGCCCCGGCGAGTGAGCGGCACCGACGGCGGCGTTTCGATCTCCCTCGCTTCCGGACAGCTCGACGCCGACGCGGCCGTCAGCGCAGTCGACCTCTGGCGCCACGCGGACCTGCTGGGCCGGAGACCGATCTCGGTGACACACCCACGCCGACTCGGGCCGTTGTCCTGGCCAGGTCCACCCCGACCGCTGCACGCCGCGCTCCGATGCCCTGATCCGCATCCCGCTTGGGACGGTGCCAACACGGCCGCCGCGCTCCTCCCGATCCGCGATCCGGAGCCGCGCGTCTTCTACGCGGGGTGCGGCGGGCTCGCTGGGCCGCTGCCGTGGGCGCGAGTGCTGGCCGGAGCAGCCGCGTCGTACCTCGCCCACGAAGCGGTGACCGGCGACGATATCCGACCGACGAACCGTCGAGTCTGATCCCTCGGTCGGGGCTGCTGATCGCGACGCTAGGATTGTCGTTCTGTCCGATGCCGAACGGCTCGAGGAGGACCGTGGCCAAGCCCACCAGCATGCTGGAGCACGAGCTCGCGCTCGAGCAGGCCCACGTCGACATCGTCTACGCCCAACTCGCCCACGCGACCCGATCCGCGCGTCAGATCGCGGCAGAAGGCGCGGCTCGGTACAGCTCCGATCGCGAGTCGTACGTGCGCGAGGAGGACGGCACCGCACTGTTCGAACGTGACGCGTTCGCCTACCAAGCCGCCAAGCGCCTGGCCGTCCTGGAGGCCGAGTACGAGGGCCTCGTGTTCGGAAAGCTCGACCTGACCGATCGCGAGGTCAGGTACGTCGGCCGGATCGGCGTGCGGGACGAAGAGTTCGAACCCCTCGTGATCGACTGGCGGGCACGGGCCGCCGAACCGTTCTATCGCGCAACCCCGACCGAGCCGATGGACGTCGTCCGCCGGCGGGTGCTCCGCTGCCGCGACGACGTCGTGATCGGCATCGAAGACGACCTGCTCGACTCCGAAGCGGCCCCTGACGACCTGATCGTGATCGGCGAGGGAGCCCTCATGGCCGCCCTGAGCCGCGCTCGCGGTCATCAAATGAAGGACATCGTCGCCACGATCCAGGCCGAGCAGGACGAGGCGATCCGGGCGCCCTACGCCGGCGTGACCGTAATCGCCGGAGGTCCGGGTACGGGCAAGACCGTCGTCGGGCTGCATCGCACGGCCTACCTCCTCTACACCAACCGGCGCCGGTTCGAGAACGGCGGAGTCCTGGTCGTCGGCCCGTCTCCGGTGTTCATGAACTACATCGAGCGGGTGCTCCCCAGCCTCGGCGAAGACACCGTCACCCTTCGATCGCTTGGGGAGATGGCCGGCGACGTGCTCTCGGTGTCGGCCACCAGACTCGACGCCACCGCTGCCGCCGTCGTCAAGGGCTCGTTGCGGATGCTGCCTGTGCTGCGACGCCTCGTCGCCGAACCGCTGACTCCGCTCTCGCCTGGCGGCCTGTTGGTGAGCGTCAAAGGGGAACCGCTGCGCCTGCCGGTCTCGCAACTGGACCGGATCAGGACCCACGTGCTCGCCCACCATCGCTTCAACCAGGCCCGTGAGGCGGCCGAGTCGGCGTACGTCTCGGCGCTCTGGGCCAAGCGTCCCGACGACCTCGACGTGGAGAACTACGACGAGTTCGACGACCGAGTGCGCAGCACTGCCGCGTTCCGGGACCTGGTCGACACGTCCTGGCGTCCCGTGGGAGCCGAGGACATGCTCGCGCGACTCGCCGATCCCGACCTCGTCGCCCGGATCGCCGGGCACGATCTCGACGCCGATCAGCAGGCGGCGATCGTGGCCTCGTTTTCCGAACCTGGCTGGTCCGTCGCCGACGTCGCGCTGTTGGACGAGTTGGTGGCGCTGGTCGGCCCCGTGCCCCACGAGCCCGACTCCGGCCCGGACCTCTTCGTCGATTCCGGCAGCGTCGCCGAACTGGTCACGGTGGCCGACCTGCTGGTCGACCGGCGTGACGTCGACCGGGACGAACCTCATTCGACCTACGCCCACGTGTTGGTCGACGAGGCGCAGGACATCACTCCGATGCAATGGCGGATGCTGCGCCGACGTGGACCACAGTCGTCCTGGACGATCGTGGGCGACCCGGCACAGTCGTCGTGGCCCGACCCCCACGAGTCTCAGCACGCAGTCGACATGCTGATCG
>JBDHZQ010000015.1:0-39067 GCA_039811945.1 Propionibacteriaceae bacterium | reverse complement strand
CTTGAGGCCGGAAATAAAGCGGTTGTACGTCATCCCCTCGGCCCGAGCGGCTGCGTTGATCCGCTGGATCCACAGGGCGCGGAAATCACCCTTGCGGGCGCGACGGTCGCGGTAGGCGTATCCCATCGAATGGAGAACCTGCTCCTTGGCCTTGCGGTAAAGACGGGACCGCTGGCCACGGTAGCCGGATGCGATGTCGAGAATCTCGCGGCGCTTCTTCTGCGCGTTCACTGCGCGCTTGACGCGTGCCATGGTGTGCTCCTTGTTGGCGAAATGTGGTCTGCGGTGTTACTTGCCGAGGAGGCGGCGTGCCTTCTTGGCGTCGGCGCCGGTCACTTGGCTGTCAGGCATCAGACGGCGCGTCTGCCGTGACGACTTGTGCTCGTTCAGGTGGCGCTTGCCGGCCTGACGATGCACGAGCTTGCCCGTCCCAGTGACCTTGAACCGCTTCTTGGCACCGGAATGCGTCTTCATCTTCGGCATCTGCCGCTCCGTTCTTTCGTGAAATTCAGTGGGTGAGGTGGACTCAGAGATCGATGTCGGGATCGAGATTGTCTGCCGGACCGCGCTTCTTGCGCGGCACCGCCGTGGCGGCATGAGCGGCCCGGATCTCGGCCAGGTCGCGCTGCTCCTCGGCCTCGTGAGCCGTACGCTCGGCCGCCTTGCGAACCTTCTCGGCCTTCTGCTCGACGCGAGCTTCGGACTTGCGGCGCGTCGGTGCCAGGACCATCAACATGTTGCGGCCGTCCTGCCGGGGAGCTGACTCGACGGTGCCGTCTTCGGCAACATCGGCAGCCAGCTTCTTGAGCAGGTTGTAACCGAGTTCGGGGCGGCTCTGCTCCCGACCACGGAACATGATCGTGATCTTGACCTTGTCGCCGCCCTTGAGAAAGCGCACGACGTGGCCCTTCTTCGTCTCGTAGTCGTGCGAGTCGATCTTGGGCCGAAGCTTCATTTCCTTGATGACCGTGTTGGTCTGGTTGCGGCGGCTCTCTCGGGCCTTCTGCGCAGCCTCGTACTTGTACTTGCCGTAGTCCATGAGCTTGCAGACAGGCGGCCGCATGCCGGCGGCCACCTCTACCAGGTCGAGGTCCGATTCCGCCGCCAGGCGCAGAGCGTCCTCGATCCTGACAATGCCAACCTGCTCGCCGTTAGGCCCGACGAGCCGGACTTCGGGCACGCGGATCCGATCGTTGATACGCGGTTCAGTGCTGATGTGTCCTCCAAGGATTGCGATCTGGGCCGGAAACCGACGAGGCCTTCGCGCGAATGCGAAGGCCTGAGGTTCGAGCGGCCGAGCGCCCGAAGGCACCGCCGTCTCGGCATGACCCGCCGCGGTAACCGCGGCCAGGTGGGAGTTCAGGCCTCCACTTTCCGGATGGTTCTCGTCGAACCGACTGAGTGAGTCTAGTCGAAGGCCTGGTCGGACTGGAAATCAGGAGTGGAGTCGACGTACAGCCAACCGAAACCGCCGTCGCCGAGAGCCACCAGACGTCGCCCTTGGGCCAGGTTGGCGAGCAGTTCCTGGCTCACGACGAAGGGAGTCGGCCCGGCCACGTCCACCAAGAGCGCGTCGGCCCCCGTCTCCAGCACGGTGGCGGCGAGATCGTCGAGGGTCGCGGGTACGGGTCGTGCTCGCGGCTCCCAGGCCTGCAGGGCATCCAGGCCGGTGAAGGCGAGCAGCGCTCTGCGCCCGTCGCTGGCCTGGATCGAGACGGCCGCCAATTCGGCGTGCCGGTCGGGGTCCGGGCCAGCCATCGAGTCGTCTCCCGTCGCGACGATCGGCATCAGGAGTCGGGCCCCGCAGAGTTCGGCGATGGCTTTGAGGTACGACAGAGCGTCACCATCTGCTGCTTTCGAGAGGTATGCACGTACAGAGGGGTCCGGATCGCCTTCGTCGCCCCGGAACTGAGCAGATGGTTGAAGCAGGCGTGACACAGGTGGAAGGCTACGAGGTCGTCCTGGTTCGGACGTCATCGGATGCGCCCGGGGCGCTCAGAGCAGGCGGCGCGCTAGGAGGACTCCGCTCACGACGACGACACCGGCGCCGACACCGACCGGAACGATCGGGTCGACTCCCGAAGGAGCCGGCTGAGCCCGGCCGGTGGGGATTCCGGAGGCCGAGACCGGCGCCTGGACGGCAACTGCGGACCCCACGTCCCGACGCGAAGCGGCGCTCGTCGAGGTCACCTGCGTCGAGCCACTGGCACCGCCCGCTTCCGATGGCTCTCTGGCGGCCGTACCGGGAGCACCTACCGAACCCTGTGGCGTGGCCGACGGCGCGCTGCGGTCATCTGGCCACGATCCGCTCTCCCCTGGTCGCACCGACGGCCGGTCAGGGTTGGCTGACGCGGGTCGAGCCCGCTCGCTGGCGGCCGCCTGGGTCTGATTGTCTGTCGACGTCGACGGCTGCCCACCTGCCGAGGTGCCATGTGGTACCGGCATCGTCGATCTCCCCGACGACGTTCGAGCCGACGTGACGTTGTCAGGGCCAGGTTCGGGACTCGGTGCGACACCGGCCGGTACGGCGGGGCAATCAGCATTCGACGGCGTCGTGGTCGAAGCGCCAAGAACGTATCCGAGGTTCCCGCCGCCGATCAGGTACCAGGTACCAGGGAGGTACGGCGTCGAGATCAGAGTCGGATTCTGCCCGGGTTTGAGGACCCACGAAGCTCCGCTGCCTTGGTAACGGCATACCCACTGATCAGCGTTGGCCGCCGTACTCGACACGGGAGCCAAGAAGAGCGCGAGAAAGAGCGCGATCGGGAAGACGAGCCCCCCGAACAGCCGCCTCGACACCATCGAGCACCCTCCCCCACCCGTCCGCACCGTCCGATGTGGGTACCGACCGCGCACCAACCGCCACGATCGGATCGCGGAGGCCACGTCCATGCAATCGTGCGCATGCTACTGGAACGATTGAACACCTGTCTGCCTGCATGAGGAGCGCCACATCCGCCGTACCCGCGATCCCCCGAATCCGAGCACCGGCACGCGCGATCAGAACGGCCTTCCGCGACCCTGCTCGACCGCGTCCACCAGCTCCTGGTACTGACGCTGCGCGTATGCACCGTCGCTCCCCTGAATCCCCATCAGTTGGTAGACCTCGTGGTTGGTTGCGAACTCGCTCGAGACGAGCAGCCGCGGCCACGGATCACCCGGCTCGAACCGGAACCCGTCGACCGCTTCGAACGGCAGACGATGCGTCCTCAGACCGTTGCGGAAACGAAGCCCCGTCGGCTGGACTGCCACGTAGCCGTACCCGATCGCGCACATCATCACGACCATGACAGCGACGAATACCACGAGCGTCACGAGCTGGAACGCCGTGAACCGCGCACGGATCGTGGGTTCCAAGGCAAAGAAGCCCACCAGCGAACCCAGCACCAACACCACGGAGAAGCCCAGGGCTACCCAGCGTGGTGCACGAGGACGGGCGAAGAACAGGTCGCCGCTCATAACCTGCAAGCCGCGATGTCGGTGATCAGGATCGCCCGGGCTCCGACGAGCCACAGTCGGTCCATCAGACCTTGGGCGTCCTTGCGCGGAACCATCGCGCGTACGGCAGACCAGCCTTGCTTGGCCAGAGGTGAGACCGTGGGACCCTCGAAACCGGGCGTCAGCGCCGACGCGGCCGCCAGGGCCTCGTCTTGAATGTCGTAGTCGATGAGCACGTAGTCGCGGGCGACCAGGACGCCCGAGAACCTCCGCACGAGCAAGTCGAGATCGGGGGACTCCGCCACGTCGCGCCGGCGGATGAGCACCGCTTCACTGACGAGAATCGGGTCGCCGAAGACTTCGAGCCCCGCCTTGCGCAACGTGCTGCCCGTCTCGACCACGTCGGCGATCGCGTCCGCGACCCCGAGCCGGATCGCACTCTCGACGGCCCCGTCGAGCGAAATCAATCGTGCCTCGACGCCGCGCTGTTCGAGGTACGCGCCCACCAGACCCGGATACGAGGTGGCGATTCTGCGCCCGTCGAGGTCGGCGAGCGAGAGTCCCTGACCGTCAGGGGCGGCGAACCGGAATTTCGTACCCCCGAACCCGAGCGACAGGATCTCGTCGGCGTCGGCCCCCGAGTCGAGCAACATGTCACGGCCGGTGATGCCGACGTCGAGCGTGCCTTCGCCGACGTAGACCGCGATGTCGCGAGGGCGCAGATAGTAGAACTCGACCCCGTTCGCCTCGTCGGTCAGCACGAGGTCCTTCGGGTCCCAGCGCTGCCGATAGCCGGCCTCCCGCAGCATCACCGAGGCAGGCTCGGCCAACGAGCCCTTGTTCGGTACGGCGATCTTCAGCAGGGTGTCGTCGGTCACGGGGCTTGAATCTACCCCGTACGTGCGACCCTCTCGTGGCGCACCAGCCGTCGTGACATGCAGCCTGGGCTGACGAAGCCGTTTCCTCAGAGCTGCGAGTAGACGTCCTCCAACGTGATGTCCATGGCCACCATGAGCACTTGCACGTGATAGAGCAACTGGCTGATCTCCAACGCCGTGGCGTCGTGGCCTTCGTGTTCGGCCGCCATCCAGACCTCGGCCGCCTCCTCGATGATCTTCTTCCCGATCGAGTGCACGCCGGCATCGAGTCGCTGCACCGTTCCGGAGCCCGCGGGTCTGGTGCGAGCGGTCTCGACCAGTTGGCCGTACAACTCGTCAAAGGTCTTGCTCACGCCTCGGCCTTCGGTAGTTCGGGCTTGGCTGCTTCCACCCCGACCAACTCGCCGATGTGCCCGCCGACCAGGCCCAGGTTGGCGTATTGCTCCAGCCGGCTCCGCGAATCCGCGATGTCGAGGTTGCGCATCGTGAGCTGCCCGATCCGGTCGACCGGTCCGAAGGCTGCGTCGGTGACCCGCTCCATCGACAGCTTCTCCGGGTGGTAGGAGAACGACGGCCCGTCGGTGGCCAGGATCGAGTAGTCCTCGCCGCGCCTGAGCCGGATCGTCACCTCACCGGTCACGGCCGATGCGACCCACCGCTGCAGGGACTCGCGGTACATGAGCGACTGTGGATCGAGCCACCTGCCCTCGTACATCAGCCGGCCGAGCTTGCGCCCTTCGTTGTGGTAGTTCGCGATCGTGTCCTCGTTGTGGATCGCGCTCACGAGGCGCTCGTAGGCGATGTACAGCAGCGCCATGCCCGGGGCCTCGTAAATGCCGCGGGACTTGGCCTCGATGATCCGGTTCTCGATCTGGTCGCACATGCCGAGCCCGTGCCTGCCACCGATCGTGTTGGCCTCGCGCACCAGAGCCACCGGCGACGCAAAAGTCTTCCCGTCGATCTCGGTCGGCCAGCCGTTCTCGAAGGTGAGCGTGACGTCTTCGGTCTCGATCTGCACGGCGGGATCCCAGAAGCGAACGCCCATGATCGGGTCGACGAGTTCGATATTCGCGTCCAGGCTCTCCAGGTCCTTCGCCTCGTGGGTGGCGCCCCAGATATTGGCATCGGTCGAGTACGCCTTTTCCTTGCTGTCGCGGTACGGCAGACCACGCTCGGTGAGCCACTGGCTCATCTCGGCTCGCCCGCCGAGCTCGTTGACGAATCGCGCGTCGAGCCAGGGCTTGTAGATCCGGAGCTTCGGATTGGCCAGCAGCCCGTACCTGTAGAACCGCTCGATGTCGTTGCCCTTGTACGTCGATCCGTCACCCCAGATGTGGCAATCGTCTTCGGCCATCGCGCGGACCAGCATGGTGCCGGTGACGGCGCGCCCCAGCGGGGTGGTGTTGAAGTACGACCGGCCCGCGGTGCGGATGTGCCAGGCCCCGCATTGCAACGCGACGAGTCCCTCGTAGACGAGTTGTTCGGTGCAATCCACGAGCCGAGCCAGCTCTGCGCCGTACGCGCCCGACCGCCCTGGCACCGACGCGATGTCGGGCTCGTCGTACTGGCCGATGTCGGCCGTGTAGGTGCACGGGATCGCCCCGTTCTCACGCATCCAGGCCACGGCAACCGAGGTGTCGAGACCACCGGAGAACGCGAGCCCGACCTTCTCGCCGACGGGCAGATCACTCAGGACTGTTGGCATGCCGAGAATCCTAGGGCCGGGGTCTCGGGCCGCCGGTTGACCGACGCAACGTGAGAGGGCGAGGGTCCCGTCCGGCCCCCGCCCTCTCGAGTTCGATCGAGATCAGTACCCGATGGACTTCAGGTACGCCCGCGAATCGGCGATGCAGTCGAACGGGTCGCGTCCGTACGTGTCGTCCTGCTCGATGAAGAAGAACTCCGCACCGGCTGCCTCAGCGGCTGGCAGCAACTTCGGCCAATTCATGTTTCCCTGCCCGACTTCCGCGAACTGAGCAATGTTGAGGAAGTCGGCGAAGCCGCCGGCCACGTCGCCCGCCATGAACTTGTCGACGCCGGACTGGGGCATCGGGATAACCCGGAAATCCTTGACATGGATCAGCTTGCAGACCCCCGAGTAGGCCTCCAGCATGTCCAGCGGAGCCATCCCGCCTCGCTGCACCCAGTGCAGATCCACCTCGAAGTGGAGCGACGGAGCGACCCGCCGGACGATGTCGAAGATCCGCTCCCCGTCGAACTTGGCCAGGTCGACGTGGTGGTTGTGGTAGCACAACACGATCCCCTGCTCGGCCAGCCGCTCGGCTGCCGGCTGGCATTCGGCAGCCCAGGCCTCGCAAGCCTCCTTCGAGACCATGGCGGTGAACGGCATCATGCCGATCCTGACGAACCTGACCCCCAGCCGCTTGCAGTCGGCAACGATCTTGTCGAAGTGGTCTTCGAGGTTGTCGCCCGTCGTCGTGACGCCTCCCTTGAGGCCCACCGACAGGGCTCCGACCGCGATCCCGAGTTCGTTGATGCCTCGCTCGAGATCAGCGGTATTCGCATCATCCATCGGGATCTGGCTGACTTCGACCGCGTCGATGTCGAGGTCCTTGAGACGCTGCAGTACGGCCCACATGCCCTGCTCAGCGACCTGGTCCTTCAGCATCATCATCTGCACACCCACGACGGCCATCGGTCAGCTCCTCGTCTCGAACTTGCCTTCGGCGGCAATGCGCTTGTTGAGCTCGGCGAGGTAGGTCTCCTCGTCGAAGTCCTCGATGGACACTTCCTGGCCGGTCCAGCTCGACAGGTGGATGGCGTTCGCCAGGCGTACGCCGTGGATGCCGTCCGACCCCGGCGCGAGCGGCTCGGCGTTGTCGAGGATCTGGGCGGCGAAGTTCGCCATCACGTCGCAATGCTGCGCACCCCAGACCGATCCGTAGTCCTTGGTTTCGGTGACCATCATCGTGGACGTGTCGAGCTGGCCCATGAACAGCTTGCCCACGTCTTCCATCGACATGTCCTTGCTCAGCGCTTGCTCGGGCTCCGACAGTCGGGTGATCGTGACGGTCTTTGAGTTGTCGACCACGACCTTGCCCTTGTCGCACAGGATTTCGAGCCGGTCCGTACCCATCATGTCGTTCGTACACGTGATGAACGTGCCGGTGGCTCCGCCACCGAAGTCGACGAGGGCATTGACCTCGTCTTCGACCACGATGTCGCGCTTGAAACCGTACGCGCACTTGGCGAACACGCTCTTGGGAACGCCGCAGATCCACTGCCACAAGTCCAACTGGTGGGGTGCCTGGTTCACCAGCACGCCGCCGCCCTCGCCGCCCCAGGTGGCGCGCCACGCGGACTGGTTGTAGTACCCCTGCGGGCGCCACCAGGTCGTAATGATCCAGGACGTGTGCCGCAGCGGGCCCAACTCCCCCGAATCCAGGAGCGCTTTCAGATCCTTGTACAAGGGATTCGTGCGCTGGTTGAAGAAGACACCGAACTTGAGTTCCGGTTTCGTCTCCGCGAAGTCGATGACTTCCTGGGCTTGCTTGGTGTAGACGCCGACCGGCTTCTCGAGCAGCGTGTGCATGCCGCGTTTCAGGGCTTCGATGCCCATCTCCGGGTGCAGGTAGTGCGGCACGGTCGTGACGACGGCGTCGACGTCTCCGGACTCGATCATCGTGATGTAGTCGTCGTAGAACGGCACGCCGAGCTCGTCGGCGCGCGCCTTCTTCGACTCGTTGATGTCGCAGATCGCGCCGATCACCATGGTCGGCACTCGGCCGTCGGCGAGGAAATTCGCGTACATGCCTCCCTCGGCGCCAAGGCCGATAATGCCGAGTCGTACTTTCTTGTCTGACATGAGTTTTCTCTCCTGGTTGGACGGTCAGGGATCGGTCAGCACCACGCGTGGCGTGCGGGGCACGGGGACAATCCCAGCGCTTCGTGAGCGCCGGGGACGAGCAGAATGCGAATGAACAGCATGTGCCTTCTCCCCTCTACCTTGAGGTGGGACGCATGAAACGGAGTAGCCTCCGTTTCTATACGTCGGAATCTACCAGTCCCGACTCGGCACCGTCAGGTCAACCGGTGCAGAAATCGGCTGGCCAGACAGGAGTGACGCATGGCGAGGGCGGATGCGCAACGCAATCGGCAAGCCTTGATCGAGGCCGCCGAGGTCGCGTTCGAGGCTGACGGCTTCGGCACGTCCCTCGAAGGGGTCGCCAGAACCGCCCGGGTCGGGATCGGCACGCTCTATCGGCACTTCCCCACCCGCGCCTCGCTCGTCCAGGCTGTATTCGCCGAGCAACTCCACGAGCTGTGTGACAGTTCCGCCGTACTCCTCCAGGACAGGCGCCCCGACGAGGCCTTTCGAGCTTGGGCTCGCACGCTGCCAGCCGCTCTGCCCTTGATCGCAGCGGCCGTCGAGACCGATCCGAACCACCTGGTCGTCGATCAGTTGGAGGCGGCCGTTCAACGGCTGATCGACCGTGGGGTGGCGGCAGGCATCTTCGGTCAGGCCAACGGTCGCGACGTGCTCCTGCTCCTGTGCGGATTGATGATCGCCCTCCCGCTGGAGCAGGACCGACGGCGAGTCTGGGACATGATCGACCTCGTCATCGACGGGTTGCGCTTCGGCGCCGGCCGTACGGGGTAGCCACACCGCCACTGCTGGTTCAGAGCGCGATTCCGAGCAGACCGTCCACGAGATCTCGTACGGCTTCCCTCGCCCCAGGCTCGTCGTCGACCGCCTCCGCCGAACGCCGTACCCAATCATCGATCAGGACCAGGGCGTGATCGGCATGGAGGTCGTCGGCAACCGCCGCCCGGACGTGAGCAACGAGGCCGTCGGCCTCGACCGCGGTCGACCCGTGCACGGCCTGTCGCCACGTCGCGAGCCGCTGCTCGTTGGTCGCCAGATCAGCGTCGGTCCACCCCCAGTCCTCGCGGTAGTGGTGGCCCAGGAGGACGAGCCGGATCGCCATCGGATCGACGCCTGCCTCCCTGAGTCGGGAGACCAGCACGAGATTGCCCTTCGACTTGCTCATCTTCTCGCCGTCGAGTCCGACCATCGCGACGTGGACGTATGCCTGCGCGAACGGTTCGCCCGTCAGAGAGGTCGCCTCGGCGGCACTCATCTCGTGGTGCGGGAAGATCAAGTCCGTACCGCCCCCCTGGACGTCGAAGGCCACTCCCAACGTGGCCAGCGCGATGGCCGCGCACTCGATGTGCCACCCCGGCCGCCCCGACCCGATCGGAGTGGGCCACGCGGGCTCGCCGTCACGTTCCAACCGCCACAAGAGGCAGTCGAGGGGGTCCTGCTTGCCGGGGCGGGTCGGGTCCCCGCCTCGTTCGGCGAACAACTCCAGCATCGCGGACTCGCCGAGGTGAGAGATGCCCCCGAACCCCGGCGCCCGGGAACTCGTGAAGTACCAATCCGGATCAGTGTCGTGCGCCTGGTAGGCGTACCCCGACCCCGCGAGCTGTGTCACCAGCATGGCAACGCCAGGAATCGACTCGACGGCCCCGACGTAGTGATCAGGCGGCAGCACCCGCAGCGCCGTCATGTCGGACCTGAAGAGGTCGGTCTGTTCCTGAGCGAGGTCGGTCCAATCGACACCGGTCGCTTCTGCTCGTTCGAGCAATGGGTCGTCGATATCGGTCACGTTCTGGGTGTACAGGACCTCCAGGCCGGCATCCAGCCACGCCCGATGCAGCAGGTCGAACGTCACGTAGGTGAATGCATGGCCCATGTGGGTCGCGTCGTAGGGGGTGATGCCGCAGACGTACAGCCGCGCCGTACCCGCCTCCGGACCGACGGGTACGACCTCGCGGCGCGCTGTGTCGTACGCCTGCACGCGACTCCGCGGTCCGTCGACAGGGGCGGGACGTGCGGCAGCAGGCCAAGCTTCCATGGTCGCCGAGCCTAGTGCCGCGCAACGACACTTCACGCACGGTGCTCAGCGAGATCGGACGGTCATCCGAGCGTTCCTCGGGACCTTCTAGACGACCTGATGAAGCCAACGCACGGGCGCTCCGTCACCGGCGTACCGGAACGGTTCCAGTTCGTCGTCCCAAGGCCCGCCCAGAATGTCTTGCAGGGCCTGGTGAATCGGCCTCAGGCCGAGGGCGTCGGCCTCGATCGCAGCCTTGAGCCGACCCTCCCCGACGACGATGTCACCGGTCATCGACACGGTGGCCCGGAACAATCCCAAGGTCGGTGTGTAGCTGATGCGCTGAGCCTCGCTCGTACGCGTGGCTTCTTCGGTGACCTCGAACCTGATCCGACGCCAGCCTGCGAGCGACGATGCGAGCTGATCCGAGGCCCCGACAGGCCCGCACCAGGCCACCTCGGTTCGGGAAGCGCCCCGTTCGGCCGGCTGAACGGACCAATCGAACCGACAAGGCGCGCCAAAAGCGCCGGCGGCCGCCCACTCGATGTGCGGGAGCAGCGCCGACGGAGCAGAGTGAACGAAGAACACTCCACGGGTCTGGCTCATCAGTTCCTCCTCGGTAGGTGTGCCTTCCCCAGCAGCCTTCCGAGTTCGAAACTGCCCATATTCTGCCCCACCATTCCCAACTGCACCAGCCCGGCGTGCGCCATTGCGCCACCGCTCGTGCCCACGGCTTGCGCGACGATCGTGCCTGGCGTAGCAAGGACCTATGCCGCGCACTCTGCCGTACGGATCCTGGCGCTCGCCCGTCTCGACCGATCTGATCACCGGGAGCACGGTTGGCCTGATCGGCGGCACGTTCGACGGCGGGACAGCGTTCTGGGTCGAATCCCACGCCTCACAAGGCGGCCGTGCGTCGCTGTGGACCCAAGCTGCAGACTCCACGCGGACTGAACTCACCCCGGAGCACAACGTGCGCTCGGCCGTGCACGAATACGGAGGCGGAGCCTTCGCAGTGAGCGACGAAATCTGCGTGTTCAGCGATCACCCCAGCCATGGCGTGTTCGTCGTCGAGGGTGGGGCCCGCCCTCGACCGATCGCCGCGGGTGGTCTGATGCGGTACGGAGGGTTCGTCGTACGGCCCAGGCAGCGATCGGTCGTCTGCGTGCGGGAGGACCACACCGACTCCGATCTCGACTGCGTGAACACGCTGGTGAGCCTGTCACTCGACACTGACAATGCCGACGGAGGTCGGATCGTCGCGGCCGGTGCCGACTTCTTCTCCCAGCCGGCGATCGCCCCCGACGGGCGCCTCGCCTGGTTCGAATGGGACCACCCCTCGATGCCGTGGGACTCGACCCGCCTCATGATCGCCGCTGCCGACGGCACCAGCGCCAGGCAGGTCGCCGGCGGACCCCAGGAATCAGCCATCCACCCGGCCTGGACGGAGTCAGGCGACCTGATCTTCGCCAGCGACCGCTCGGGGTTCTGGAACCTCTACCGCGTCGCGGCGAACCTTGACCCGTCGGACCCGATCTCGGAGCCCCGGCGCCTTCACGACGACCCGTACGACTGCTGCGAGACGCCGTGGGTTCTCGGCGGCGCCCCGTACGTACTCCTCGACGACGACCGAATCGCCGTCAACTTGATCGTCGAAGGGCAAGCCAGAGTCGGCATCGTCGCCGACGGTGCCTTCACACCGCTGGCGCTCGACGTCGCTGCTGCGTCCTTCGGTGGCTCCGGGCCGGCCTCGGTGGCCGTTCTGGGGTACGGCGACCGCCCCAGCGAGCTCGTCGTCGTGAACTGGGAGGAAGGCTCGACCTCGCTCCTGCGACGCAGCTCCGACGTCGACCTCGAGACGGCCTTCGTGTCTCGGGCCCACCCGGTGGTCTGGGAGAGCCAAGACGGCCCCGTGCAGGCCCGGTGGTATCCGCCGACGAACCCTGACGTCGAGCCGCCGCCGGCCGAGCTTCCCCCGATCATCGTGGTGTCGCACGGAGGTCCGACCGGACGAGCCCGGGCGGAGTTCAATCTCGCCTACCAGTTCTGGACCAGCCGCGGCATCGGGATCGTCGACGTGGACTACTCGGGGTCGTCCGGGTACGGCCGTGCTTATCGTCAGCGCCTCCACCGACGATGGGGCTTGTCTGACGTGCGGGACTGTGCGGCGGCTGCCGAGAACCTCGTCGCGGAAGGATGGGCCGACCCCGACCGGCTCACGATCATGGGCGGTTCGGCCGGGGGGTTCACGACGTTGGCGGCGCTGACCACCACCGACGTCTTCCGAGCCGGGATCAGCAACTACGGGGTCGGCGATCTGGAAACGCTCGCCACCGACACGCACAAGTTCGAATCCCGGTACCTCGACGGACTGGTCGCGCCGTACCCGGCCGAACGGCAGGTCTACCTCGACCGCTCCCCCGTCTACCACGTCGACCAGCTGTCGTGCCCGCTCCTGCTGCACCAGGGAACGGACGATCGCGTCGTACCCCCCGACCAAGCCGAACAGATGGCTGCCGCCGTCCGTGCCAAGGGTCTGCCCGTCGCGCTCTGTCTCTACCAGGGTGAGGGCCACGGGTTCCGGCGGGCCGAGACCATCCGAGACCAGCTGAACGCGACGTTGTCGTTCCTCGGGCAGGTCTACGGCTTCGAGCCCGCCGGGGAGGTGCCGCGGCTCGACATCGAGAACCTCTCGCGCGCTGACTAGGCTGATCGGCATGAACAGCGCTCCCGCTTCCCTGACCATGCTCCGAATCGGCGCGACCGTCACAGCACTGCTTTCGATCCTCCAGCCCGTGCTCTACCTGCTCAAGTTCGCCGGCGTCTCGGGTGTCATGAAGGTCCACGGCATCACCGGCCAGGGGATGTTCGTCATGTGTGTGTTCGCGGCCGTCTCGGCGATTCTGTGGGCCAGGGCCAGCGGGAACAAGGGACTGATGGGGCATGCGATCGGCCTCGCGATCGGTGCCTTGGCCCAGGTGGCGCTCGGGGAACTGAAGCTGACGACGCTCCATATCACCCTCGGGATCGCCATGCTCGCCGGCGCGATCGCACTGGCCGTGCTCGCGTATCGCAAGCCGGGTTCCCCGACCACACCAGTCGCAGGCGAGGCGTAGTAAAGCGCCCGCTGGCGTAGCCGCAACCCCCCCTTAGACCAGAGATCGCGCCCCGAAGAGGGCCGTGCCCACCCTCACGCACGTCGATCCCCGCTCGATCGCCAGTTCCAGATCCCCGGACATGCCCATCGACAGCTCGTCCCAGGCCGTCCCGGTGGCGTCACGCAGGCGCGTCTGGACATCCCGCAACCGGTCGAAGCACGCCCCGACTTCGTCCGGGTCGGTCGAGAAGACCGCGATCGTCATCAGTCCGCGGGGCACGAGAGCCGGGTACGCCGTCAGCGCCGCCCCGAACGCCACGGCCTCGTCGAGTGCCACTCCGGATTTCTGGGCCTCGCCGCTGGTGTTGACCTGGACGAGCACGTCGAGAGTCCGCCCTGCCTCGGTCAACCGCCGATCCAAGTCCTCGGCGAGCCGCACCGAGTCGAGCGACTGCAGCTCGCGCACCAGAGGCGCAATCTTGCCGGCCTTGTTGCGCTGCACATGGCCGATCACGACCCAATCGACGTCGAGGTCGCCCAGCTGCGCGGCCTTGCCCGCCAGTTCCTGGATCCGGTTCTCCCCGAACTGGCGCAAGCCTGCGGCGTACGCCTCCCTCACCACGCTCGCGGGCTGAGTCTTCGACACCGGCAGGAGCCGTACCTCGTCGCGCGCGCGACCAGACCGCCGGCAGGCAGCCTCGATCCGTGCCTCGACCGCCGCGAGCCGGTCGGCGATGGTCGGGGTCACGGCCAACGCGCGGCCAGTGAGATGCAGGCCAGGGCCGTCAGGATGCCGAAAAGTGACGCGATCCCGGCGTACTTCTCGGTCGTCTCGGTCTGCACCTTCTCGTAGCCGATCGAGCGAGCGATGTTGTCGTAGACCTGCTTCAGTTCCTCGGCACTGGCCGCGGAGAACTTCTTGCCGCCGGAGATGTCGGCGACCTTCTGCAACTCGACGTGGTCCACGGGGACGTAGTTGCGCTGGCCTCGGGAATCCACGACATAACCCGTGGCCGTGCCGTACGCGATCGTGTTGACCGGCACCCCCGCCTTCTTGGCGTCAGCGGCCGCGGACGCCGATGGGCGACCGAGATTCGACGAGCCGTCGGACAACAACACCATCGCCGCCGGAACCTTCTCGTTCGGATGATCGGGATCCGGTGGCACCAGGTTGAGCGCATCCAATCCCGCGTAAATGCCCTCGCCGATCGCGGTCGACGGCGCGAGCTGCAGGTTGTCGATGGCGCGCGACACCGTGCCCCGGTCGGTCGTGGGAGGTACGAGCAGCGTCGCCGTACCCGCAAACGCCACCAAAGCCACGTTGAACCGCGGCGGCAGAATCTGGAGGAAGTTCTTGGCGCCGGCCTGGGCCGCCGCCAGCCTCGTCGGCTTCACGTCGACGGCCTCCATCGACTTCGAGACGTCGATGACGACGACGACGGTCGCCCGCTCCCGGGGTTGTTCGGTGTAGCCGTGTGGCATGGCCCAGGCGATGATCAGCGACCCGAGGCTCAGGATCGAGGCAGCGACCGCCACGTGGCGCTTCCAGGCAGCCTGTCGTCGAACCAACAGCTCGAGGCTTCCCGGCACACGCTGGCGACCCTTGCGGCCCGAGCGCAACGCCAACACGATGTAGACGAACGCCAGCAAGGGCACCACCAGCAACGCCCACAGGCGTTCGGGATGGATGAAGTCTGTGGGGATCATACCCACCTCGCTCCCAACACCAAGGCGCCGACCGCCGCGAGCGCGGCGAAGATCAGCGCGATGCCGGCGGTCGTGGCGGTCACCTCCTTGACCTGTTCCTCGTAGCCGACTTGCGACTGGATCGACTTGTAGGCGTCCTTGAGCTGATTGACATTGTCGGCGCTGTACGACTTTCCGTTCGAGATCCGCGACACCTCGGACAGGGTCTGCGGGTCCGGGGGTACGGGTTCGCGCTTCCCGTCGAGGTCGACGTATCCGTTGTCGGTGCCGTACGCGATCGTGTAGACGGGCACCTTGCGTTTCGCCGCCTCCTGGGCAGCCTGAGCCGGCGCCTGACCTGCCGTGTTCGTGCCGTCGGAGAGCAGCGCGATCATTCCCGGCGCCGGCGTCTTGTCCGCGCCCATCGGGGCCTGGTCGAGAGCGAGCAGCGCCGAATAGATGGCGTCACCGATGGCGGTCGAGTCCTGGGGGGTCAGGGTGTCGATCGCCCGGTTGACGGCAGCGCGGTCGGTGACGGGCGGGAGCCGTACGGCAGGGTTGCCCGACAGCGACACGATCGCCACGTTGTACTGGCTCGGCAGCGAGGCGACGAAGTCCTTGGCGGCCTGCTTCGCTGCGTCGAGGCGGTTCGGTTTCACGTCAGTCGCCTCCATGGAGAGCGACACGTCGATGACGACGACCACCGTGGCGCGTTCCCGGGGCACCTTGTCCACCCCGTTCGGGCGCGACCACGCGACGAACAGCATGACGAGGCTGAGTACGGCCAAGCCCACCGTCACGTGCCGCAGCCACTGGGACTGCTTTGGCAGCACGATCGACAGCACGCTCGTGTTCGTGAACCGGATCCCGGCGCGCGATTTTCGCCGGACCAAGACGACGTACAGCACGACCAGGATCGGCACGAGCAACAGCCACCACAACCGTTCCGGGTTCAGGAACCCGGTGATCGGCAGAGCGAGGGCCGTCATCTGCTGACTCCTTGCGGTGGGGCGTGTAGCTGGCCGGCGACTCGGCGGTACGCGAGCACGAACCGGGCGATGTCTTGCACCCAGTCTCTGTCGGTACGCAACTGGATGTGACCGACGCCTGCTCGCCGCAGCGAAAGCCGGATCCGTTCCCGCTGGGCGGCGCTGGCGGCGTCCATCCGTGCCCTGGCCGCCGCGTCGGATGTGTTGACGTATCTCTGGAAGTCGGTTTCTGGGTCCCGGATCAGGAGGTCACCGATGTCGGGGAACTCGATCTCGCGCCGGTCGACGACCTCGATGCAGATCACCTGGTTGCGTACGGCCAACCGCCGCAGCGCGCGTTCCCACGTGGGTTCGACGTTGGGATCGAGCTCGAAATCCCCTGGCTCCAGGAAGTCGGAGACGACGACCCGGAGACCACGACGCCGCTGGGTTCTGGCCATCTGTTCGATGCCGTCGGTCAGGGTCATCGACCCAGGAGCATGGTCGAGCACGATCGGTTCGGTGAGCATTCGGCGCAGCAGGCCGTACAACGCGGTCCGTCCGGAACGGGCCGGCAGCCGCTTGATCCCGTCCGGCCGCATGATCATGCCCCCGAAACGGTCGCCCATCTTCTGGCTCAGGAAGCCGATCGTGGCGATGGCCGCGATGCCGAGATCGCGCTTGGTGACTCCCTCTGTGCCCCAGTTCATCGACGGTGTGACGTCGAGCAGTGCCCAGACTTCGAGCTCGCGATCAGCGATGGTGTCGCGTACGTGCGGGATCGTCGTACGCGCGGTCACGGCCCAATCCATCTTGCGTACGTCGTCCTGGCCGGGTTGGTATGGCCGGGCGTCGTTGACATCCGAGCCTGCACCCGGCAGCAAGCCGAGGTGGTCGCCATGGAGGAAGCCCTCGAGCCGTCTCACGATCGCCAGTTCGAGCCGTCGCAACGCCGCCTCGGGCGCGAGTTGGTTGAGGCGGAGCGACGGACCCTTCGGCTCGGCCAGAACCGACGCGGCCGGATTGCCGGTCGGTGGCGCGAAACTCGGCTGACTCATGGGCAGGCCAGGGTGCGTGTCTAGTTGCGGAATCCGGGCGTGGAGGCGGGCCCGCCCTGCTGCTGGGGCGTGTTCCAGACCGGCGTCGGCGGCGGCACCATCGCGAGCACCCGTTCCACGACCTGGCTCGGTGCGACGTTGTCTGCGACCGCGTCGAAGCCGAGCACGAGACGGTGGCTCATGACGTCTTTGGCGACGGCCTGGACGTCGGTCGGCAACACGTAGTCGCGGCCGTGGATCAACGCCAGGGCGCGTGAAGCTGCGACGAGACCGAGCGTGGCACGAGGCGAACAGCCGATCGAGATCACCGACACCAGATCGGGCATGCCGAACTCGGCGGGGCTCCGGGTCGCCAGCACGAGCCGCACGATGTATTCGGCGACCAGGTTGTGCACGAACACATTCGATGCCTGGTCCTGCAATTGCTTGACCACGTCGGGGTTGAGGATCTGCCGCGGCTCGGGCGGCGTGACCGACATGCGGCGCAGAATCTCGAATTCCTCGTTGCCGCGGGGGTACGGCACATCCACCTTGAGCAGGAACCGGTCCCGCTGCGCTTCGGGAAGCGGGTACACGCCCTCCGATTCGATCGGGTTCTGAGTCGCGATGACGATGAACGGCTTGGGCGCCGGGTAGGTCTTGCCGGCGATCGAGACCTGCTTCTCGGCCATCAGTTCGAGCATCGCCGACTGGACCTTCGCCGGTGCGCGGTTGATCTCGTCGGCGAGCACGAAGTTGACGAACACCGGGCCCAGCTCGATGTCGAACTTTTCCTTGCTGGCCGAGTAGATGCGCGTGCCGACGATGTCCGACGGCACCAGGTCGGGCGTGAACTGGATTCGCGCAAAGTCTCCACCCACGACCGTGGCGAATGACCGTACGGCGAGGGTCTTCGCGACACCCGGCACGCCCTCCAGCAGAGTGTGCCCCTTGGCCAGGAGCGACACCATGAGCTGCTCGACCATGTGCTCCTGGCCGACGATCACCCTCTGGACCTGGGCGATCGCCTCGCCCAGCAGCCGGGCCGCCTGCTCCGTCGTGGGCTGGCCAACGGCCTGGGACTGGTTGGTCACGAGGGTCTCCTGCATCGATCTCGGCGGCTCGCACAAGCCTGCCCCACGATACCGGCTGAAGAGATGTCTCCCGGTCGTACGGCATGATGGACGACGCCCGACATCGACGGCGGGCCGAAGCCACAGTGACGGAGACCATGACGACGCCGCAGCAGCCCCCGATGGCTTCTCCGTTGCTGCCGACCGATCCGCCCAAGATCGGTGACTTCTGGCTGGACGCTCGGTTGCTCGCCTCGCCGAGCGGCATCGTCTACGCCGGTCACGACGAGCCCGGTACGGCGGTCATGTTGCTCCTGCTCTCGCAGGGGGCCGCCGACGACGCCATGGCTCGCGACCGGTTGGCGGGCGAAGTCGACAAGATGCACATCGACACCGTGATCGCTCGCGGCGGGCACGGCCAGGACACGGGGCGGCTCGGATTCAAGTTCCGGTCCGAAGACGACGATCCTGTCGAACCTGGCGACGCCCCCCTCGCGCCGTGGGTGGCCTTGGCGTACGACGGCAGCCAGGGCGCCCTCAACGAGGCTCGGAGGCTCCTGGCCGAGATCGACCTCTCCTGGCTGCCTCACAAGGGAACTCCGTCGGGACCCGACTACCGGCTGCATTGGATCGACCGCACGGAACCCGGAATTTCACGCCTCTGGCCGCTTCCCTGGCCCGGCCGCCACGATCGGGCCGGCCGCGTCTCGATCGTCGCGTCCTGGCTGCTCATGATGTTGATCGCGATGCTCGCGATCCTGTTGGCCATCCTGATGTTCAGCCAGTCCTCGTCGTCCAATGCACCGGAGCCTCTGCCGAACACGGCCTCGGCCTCTCCGCAGAGTGGGTCGGCCTCTCCTCAGTCGGGGTCGCCGTCTCCATCTGGGTCCGAGTCGGGCAGTGCCTCGCCCTCTCCCTCCGGCACGAGAACGGCCACCGCTTCGGCCGTTGGCTCCCCCACCCCCAATTCGAAGCTGTAGGAAGCCGATAGGCTCGCACGTCTCGGGGCGGTAGCTCAGCCGGTCAGAGCAAGGGACTCATAATCCCTGGGTCGTGGGTTCGAGCCCCACCCGCCCCACCCAATACGTCTGACGAGAGCACGCGACATCCGAAGATGTGGGATGTTCCCGGCACCCACCCGACCACGGATCGCTGTCGCGTGCGGTGTGGGGGTCAGCACCCATCGCAGGGCCGCTCACCATGCAGAAGGGGCCGTAGGGCTTTCGGGCGACGTCGCGGGCTGCCTACTTTGTGTCAGGGAGCCAAACAGACACCGAGTCAGCAGGGACATGGGTCGGACTCCACCACACTGCCTCACAGACGGGGACACATCATGACTTTCTCCTTTCGATCATCATCGGCCTCGGCATCTTCCTGCTCGTCGTGGGCGCCGTGCTGACCTGGGCGGTCTCCGGGCGGGTTCCCGGAATCGATCTGCACATGATCGGGATCATCATGATGGTGGGCGGAGTCCTTGCAGTCCTGGTGGGCTTCCTCGTACCGAATGGTGACGCCTACTCCGCCACTCGCACCTCAACCGTCGGCCCCGCCACAGGCGGGTCCGACGAAAAGGTAGACGTCGCCGCCCACTAACCCCAACCCGCATGATCGCGGGGCCGCTTCCGGCGACCCCGCGATCGGCATGACATCACGAAGTTCGGCATGCCATCGCAACGTGTCGCAACCGCCGACACACCCAACGACAGAAAGGACCTGAGATGGACGGAATGGGCGCTCTGCCCTACGACAAGGGGACAGCGTTCCGCGTGTGGGCCCCGCACGCCGAGGCGGTGTGGGTGACAGGCGACTTCAACGGCTGGTCGGCCGATGCCACCCCCCTCGAGTCCGACGGCAACGGCAACTGGTACGCCGAAGTTCCCGGCGCCCGGGTCGGTCAGGAGTACAAGTACGTTCTGCGCAACGGCGACCAGACCTTCTATCGCATCGACCCGTACGCGCGGCAGGTCACCAACTCGGTAGGCAACGGAGTGATCTACAGCCATGGGTCCTTCGACTGGGCGGGTGATGACTTTCACCTGCCCGGCCACCACGAGCTAGTTGTCTATGAGCTACACATCGGGTCGTTCTACCGCCCGTCCGAATCGGAGGTGGGCACCTTGGAACTTGCGATCGAGAAGCTCGACCACCTGGTCAAGCTCGGCGTCAACGTGGTGCAGGTCATGCCGATCGCTGAGTTCGCCGGCGACCTGTCCTGGGGGTACAACCCGGCGCACGTGTTCGCCGTTGAGTCCGCGTACGGGGGCCCTGACGCCTTCAAAACCTTCGTGAAGCAAGCGCATGCCCGCGGCCTCGGAGTGGTGCTCGACGTGGTCTACAACCACTTCGGCCCCAGCGATCTCGATCTGTGGCAGTTCGACGGGTGGAGCGAGAACGACAAGGGGGGCATCTACTTCTATAACGACGACCGCTCCTCAACGCCGTGGGGTGACACCCGTCCTGACTACGGGCGCGAGGAGGTTCGTCGCTTCATCCACGACAACGCGATGATGTGGCTGTACGACTACCACGTGGACGGCCTGCGCTACGACATGACCCCTTACATTCGCAGCGTCGACGCCTCGGGCAGGGACCTGGCCGAGGGCTGGGAGCTCATGCGGTGGGTGAACACGTCGGTCCGCGACCAGTACCCGGGTCGGATCCTGATCGCCGAGGACATGCACCGTGACCCGTCGATCACCCAGGCCGACAATGACGGGGCGGCATTCCACGCCCAGTGGGACGGCGCTTTCGTCCACCCCGTCCGTGAGAGCGTCATCGCGATGGAGGATGCCTGGCGCTCGATGGGCCAGGTGGCCGACGCCATCACGACCTGCTACAACGGCGATGCCTTCCAGCGCGTGATCTACACCGAGTCCCACGACGAGGTGGCCAACGGCCAAGCGCGTGTGGTCACGGAGGTGAACGCCGATGAGCCCACCGGTTGGCACGCGCAGAAGCGCTCGACGGTGGGTGCCGCCCTGGTGATGACCGCGCCGGGCATCCCGATGCTCTTCCAGGGTCAGGAGTTCCTGCAGGGCGAGTGGTTCCGAGACGACGTCCCCCTGGACTGGGACCTCGACGAGGAGTTCCACGGTATCGTCCGCCTTTACCGCGACCTGATCCGGCTTCGCCGCAACTGGCGCAACACCACGCGCGGCCTGCTAGGTCACGGGATCGAGGTGACCCACGTCAACGAGGACGCGAACATGCTCTCTTTCCACCGCTACGCCGATGGCGGCCCGGGCGACAGCGTCGTGGTGGTAGTGAACCTCGGGGCCGGCGAGCAGCACGACTACCGCCTCCCGATGCCGGCGGCGGGGCAATGGAAGCTCGAGCTGAACAGCGACGCCCGGACGTACAGCGATGCGTTCAGTGACTTCGTGTCCACTGACACCGCCACCGCTGACGACGGCTCGGCCCTGATCTCGATCGCTCCGTACAGCGTACTGGTGTACTCGTTAGGGAAGCGCTGATCAATGATGTTCCGAGCGAGGACGTGCCGGGCTCCGATGCGCCGGGTCCACCACATCTCTTGGTCGTACCGGGCGTACGGGTCAGGCTGGCGCACCGATCAGGGGTCGTCGGCCTCGCCCTCGAGCGCGGCATCCCCACCGAGCCCTTGATTCCACGCGGAAACGAGCCTCTGCACCCGTGGTCGCCCATTCCCACAGCGCTCCATTGCGTCGACCGGAGGAGCCTGCGCCGTACCGTAGCTCAGGCCGCGTCGATGAGGTCGATCACCCGAGGGACGTACGGGGTGCGGTGCAGGCGTGTCATCCCGGCCCCGTGGGGGGTGCGGTTGGCCTTGCGGCCGTTGCAGGACACGCACGCGGCCACACAGTTCAGCCAGGTATTCGTACCCCCCTGCGACTTGGGCCGGATGTGGTCCACTGTCGTGGCGTACCCGCCGCAGAAGGCGCACGTACGGCCATCACGGACCAGAACCCCCGGCTTCGAGAACCCGGCGGGCTTGTAGAGCCACGTGGTCGCGACGAAGCGGACCAGCCGGATGACCAACGGCCTCGCGTACGGGCCGATCGTCCTGTCGCCGTCCTGCTCCTCGACGATGGCGACCCCCCGTACCAACATGCCGACGGCATGGTTGAACGTCACGCCGCCGAGTCGTTCGTACGACGCGTTGAGCAGAACGACCCTCGCCATGTCACCTCCAGACTCCGTCAGTCGACAACGGTAGGTGCAGGTGACCTCCGTGAGCTAGGCCTTTACGGCTCATGCTCACCTAGGCTTTCCAGCTATGAGGACTATCGGCGAACTCACCAAAGACACCCGCCTGTGCATGTCACTGTCCGCCCGCCCGGGCAACACGGGCACCCGCTTTCACAACTTCCTGTACGACGCCCTCGGACTGGACTTCGTCTACAAGGCATTCACGACCACCGACATCACCGCCGCGATCGCAGGCGTGCGCGGGCTCGGGGTGCGCGGCTGCGCGATTTCGATGCCCTGGAAGGAAGAGGTCATTCCCCTCGTCGACGCGCTCGAACCGTCCGCCCGCGCGATCGAGTCGGTCAACACGATCGTCAATACCGACGGCCATCTCGTCGCCTACAACACCGACTACATCGCGATCGAGTCACTCCTCAAGCGGTACGGCGTGAGCCACGACAGCTCGGTCGTCGTCCTCGGCGCGGGAGGGATGGCGAAGGCGACCGTGGCTGCATTGCGGGACAGCGGGTACGGGCGGGTTACGGTCATCGCGCGCAACGCCGAGAGCGGGCCCGCGTTGGCCGAGAAGTACGGCTTTGCCTGGGCCGCCGACGTGGCCGACCAACGGCCCGGCGTGATCGTGAACTGCACCCCGATCGGCATGGAAGGCGGTCCCGACGCCGCATCCATGCCTGTCTCTGCTGAGGTGGTCGAGGCGGCGGAGGTCGTGTTCGACGTCGTACCCCGCCCGGCGCGGACTCCGATGATCGAATGGGCCGATCGGCTGGGCAAGGTGATCATCACCGGGGCAGAGGTCATGAGCCTGCAGGCACTGGAACAGTTCGTGCTGTACACCGGGGTGAGGCCCGATCCACACCTCGTCGAAGACGCCACGGCTTACTCCCGGCAGTAGGTTCGCCGACGGTCGGTGGCCTTCGTCGGGGCTTTGTTGCTCCGTGGCAGGGCTAGGACAGTCCGGCCGCCGCCAACCCCTCCTGCCGCCCTAGCCACGGCGGCCCGTCGGCAAACGCCGACCGTACCCGCGCCTCTTGCTCGGGACGCATCGCCGGCAAGGCGTCGAGTGCGAACCAGCCTGCTTCCGTGGATTCCGAATCTGCCGGGTACGGCTCTCCCGAGATCCAGCGACACCGGAACGTGATCTCGAGGTATTGCGAGTGGTCGCCGTTGACGTGAGTGATGGGTGCCCCGGCATACAGCCAGGTCAGACGCTCGACCGCGCACGTGACGCCGGTTTCCTCCAGAACTTCCCGTACGGCCGTCTGGTGCGGCTCCTCGCCGGGGTCGACGATCCCAGCCGTGGGAGTCCACTCCCCGTCGTCGCTGCGCCGTACCAACAGCACCTCAGGCCTGCCACCCCGGTGCCGTACGACCACACCGATGGCAGCGCTCAACCACAGCGGCGAGTGGCCAACGTGCCGGCGCAGGGCGAGGACGAAGTCGGGCGTGGGCATGGACTGACGGTACCCCCACCGCCGGTCGTCGATGCGACACCTTCTAGCCCCGTCTGCTAGCCTTCTCAGGCGCTCAGCGATCCCCTGTAGCTCAATCGGCAGAGCATCTGACTGTTAATCAGAGGGTTGGAGGTTCGAGTCTTCCCGGGGGAGCCACCGTCGTCTCTGTGCTACGTGAGCACCACCAGGACCAGGGCAATGATCGCCCCGCCCGTCACCAGCGTTGACAACACGGCGACGAGCGCCCCGCCCGAGGGAAGCGGTTCCCCGGCGGTCAGAGCTCTCACGACCCGCCCTGCTCGACGGTGTGAGGCGTACGCCAGAAACCCGGCGCCGCTCAGGCCCACGAGGCCGATGACGAGCGACCAGTAGCCGAGCTTCGGCGCGAGCATCCGCTCCGCGACGACGGCGCCGAGGAACAAGACCAGCACCGTACGACGCCACGCGAGCCGGGTTCGTTCCGGCTGCAGGCCGACGTCGTACAACTCGCTCATCGCGACACGATCCCGATCCCGACCAGCAGCGCCACCAACGCCACCCCGATCGCGACCGGCAGCGTGGTGCGGGAACTAGGTAACGGCTGACCCAGGCGCAAGGCGCGCTCGGCCGCCATCCAGCCGGTGAACGCCAGCACCGGCGACAGGATGCCCAGTGCGACCAGCACCAGAACTGCCGCGAGACGCAATCCCGGATGCATCGGCAAGGCGAGGGCATCGAGGGCCACACCACCGGCGATCAGGGCCAGCGCCGTACGGATCCACGCGAGGTACGTCCGTTCGTTCGCCAAGCTGAACCGAGCATCGGGCTCGTTGCCGACCCCGTACACCCACCTCGGGAAACGCCTCTCGCCGCCCTTCACAGGGGGAGCTCCGCTTTCAGCTCGACCAGCCTGGCCTCGGCCGCCTCCCGTACCCCAGGCCGGTCCAGTGTGCCCCCATCCACCGCGCCGACCGCCCAGATCAAGGGCCGGTCCGGCGCCGCGAGGTCGCGCCTGGCTGTGATGATCACCGGCACGTTGCCCGGCGCCGTGAGCCGGTCGTCGACGACGAGCGACGCCTCGACCCGGTCCTTGACGACCTGGGGCACCCGGCGTGGCGTGGTCATCATCGCCGCAGCACCCCCCTCGGGCGTGGTCCACGACAGACGCCCCGCCTCGGCGTCCCACCGTGCCTGGCCGATCTCGTGCCACGGGTGCACCCGCCACTGTCCGTCTTCGTGTACGGCGAGGCCGCCGGTCAGCGCCGCGACCACGAGCCCGTCAGCCCCTTCACCCCAGGCCAAAACCCGAGGCTGGTCGGCGGCTCGCTCGAGTCCTGCCCACAGGTCTGCCGGCAATCCGGCCTTGTCGGTCCACACAGGCCCATTCTGCTCCGGATTCACGCAGCGCTGAGTTCGCCCGCCAAGAACCCCCGCACGATTCCGATCGCCCGGGCTTCGGCTCGCCGTACCGTGGTGCAGGCACACCCCAATTCCTCGGCGACGACGGCACGTGTCGCGGGCTCGCCCATGAACCCGTACCGACGCAGCAGCACCGTGCGCTCGAACGGTGGAAGGTGATCCAGCGCCTGCTGAACCACCTCCACCCGCTGGTTGTGCTCGGCGATGTCTTCGGTGCTCGTCTCGTCGGCGATCTCGGGCAGGTCGTCGAGGGGTGTGTGGGCACGATAACCGAGTCGTTGCGCCACCAGCGTTCGATCGCCTCCGACGATCGTGAGCACATCGTCGACGCCGACGTCACGCCCGAGCACCTGCTGGAGTTCGGCCTCCGCCCGCCGCACCTTCGCGAGGCTGGTTGCCTGCTTCACGCTCATCTCCGTGGTGCCGCACCGCGTCAGCGCAGCCGCACGTACGGTCCTGCGGACCCACGACGAGGCGTAGGTCCCGAACGGGCCCCGGCGGTAGTCGTACCGGGTGAGGGCAAGCGCGAGCCCGACGAATCCTTCCTGGACGAGCTCGTCGATGCTGTGGGTGTCCCATCGGGCCTCGGCCCGGGCGATCGTGACCACCAAGCCGGTGTTGGCCAACATGAGAGTCTCTCGCGCGGCCTCGCCCTCGGCCACCAGCAGGGTCAGCTCCGAATCAGTCGCGAGGCTCGCGTCACGTGGTCGCGTCAACGCCTCGGCGGCCACGATGCCGGCCTCGATCGTGCGTGCCAAGGTCTCCTCGGCATCCAGGGTCAGTCGGGGTACTGCTGCGGTCGTCGTCATGGCGCCACCTTGACGCGTCTCAGACCGTCAGCGGCGGTTGTCCCCAGGCGTCGGAGGACAACATCGCGCCAACGTGAACTTCTGCGGCGACCTCACAGCTCCCCTGTCGACACGAGCAGCAACTCGCGGCGGCGCGCCTCCAGGGAGATGACCTTCGAGAACATCTGGTTGTACGCCTTCGCCTCGGTCACGGGGTTGGTCCTCTGGAGCTTGGACTTGAGTTCGGTGATCGCGCGCATCACGGTCAGGAGCCGGAGTTTCGCGGCGTACTCGCGCACGTACTGGGCATCGACCGAGACCAGGAGCGGTTCCACCGACAACTGCACCGCCAGTTGGCGCAGGCTTTCGTCGTCGAGCCGGTCGACGACGGCGTGTGACCACCCGTCGCCGGTGCGTGGCGGCTCGAGTGGCGAGACGGCACTGAAGAGTGCCGCGTAGGCCGGATGGGTGTAGTCGCTCGGCGTGATGCCATGCCAGGCCACATCGCCGCTCGGCCAAGCGTCGGGCCGCTGCATCACGAGCTTGAGCGTGTCCCGCTCGGCGGTCAGGCGGCGGTCGTCGGGAGCGGGCAGCTCGTACCCCAGCAACGCCGGCTGGTCGTCGACCTCCACGGGTCGTTCGCCCAGAGTCTCGCGTTCGTCGCCCGGCTTGCGGCGGGCCGCTCGGGCAACCTCGGCCCGTACCTCCTCCACGTCGCTTCCCAGCATCCCGGCCAGTTCCCTGACGTAGGCCGCGACCAGCGAGGTGTCCCTGATCGACCCGACCAGAGGAGCCGTAGCTCGCAGTGCCGCCAACCTGCCGTCCGCCCGGTCGAGGTCGAACTGCTTGAGCAGGTTGCCCATGACGAAGCTGTAGAGCGGCCGGCGCATCGCGACCAGTTCTCGTACCGCCGCCTCCCCCTGCTGGAGCCTGAGGTCGCACGGGTCGAGGCCCGACGGGGCGACCGCGACGTAGGTCTGAGCCGCGAACTGGCGGTCGCCCGAGAACACCTTCATCGCGGCCTTCTGACCGGCCTCGTCGCCGTCGAAGGTGAAGATCACTTCGCCGTGAAAAGCGTCACCTCCCAGCAACCGCTGGATGAGCCGGGCATGGTCGTCACCGAACGCGGTGCCGCACGAGGCGACCGCCGTGTCGACTCCTGAGAGGTGGGCCGCCATGACGTCGGTGTATCCCTCGACGATCACGGCTTGGGACTTGCGACCGATGTTCGTCCGGGCCAGGTCGAGCCCGTACAACACGTGCGACTTCTTGTACACCGCGGTCTCGGCGGTGTTGATGTACTTGGCCGGCATCCGGTCGTCGTCGAACAGTCGCCTCGCCCCGAAGCCCAGCACCGTGCCGCCGGCGTCCTTGATCGGCCAGACCGCTCGTCCCTGGAACACGTCCCAGCCTCCGGACTGCCTCGCGAGCCCAGCGGTCACGAGTTCCGTATCGGTGAACCCACGAGCCTTGAGATGCTGGCCCAGCGCCCGGCCCGAGGTCGGTGCGAAGCCGACGGAGAAGAACTCGGCTGCGGCCCGATCGAAGCCACGGCCGGCCAGGAATTGACGGGCTACGAGGGCGTCCGCCGTACCCAACTGATCGGCGAAGAACGCTGCGGCCAGGCCGTTCGCTTCCAGGATCCGCAACCGGGTGCCGACCGGCTCGCGTGTTCCCGACCCCTCCGTGTAGCGCAGCTGCACGCCGTACTTGTCGGCCAGTTGCTCCACTGCCTCGGCGAAGGCGAGGTTGGCGATCTTGCGCACGAAGGTAATCACGTCACCCGACTCGCCGCACCCGAAGCAGTAGTAGAACCCCCGCGCCGGGGTGACCTGGAAGCTCGGCGTCTTCTCGTCGTGGAACGGACACAATCCCTTGAGGGTGCCGCTGCCGGCGTTCCTCAGCGCGACGTAGCTCGAGACGACGTCTTCGATCCGAGCCCGGTTCCGGACTTCGGCGATGTCCTCTTCGTTGATCAGTCCGGCCACGGCGCCCACTCTAGAATGCGGCCGTGACCGTCGAGCCCACCTGGCAGTTGGCGCTGGCTCTGGCGTTGATGGTGACGCTCACGTTGGTCGCATCGCGCATCGGGGATCTGCGCATCGGCAAGGAAACCGTCGTCGCGGCTGTCAGGGCCACGGCGCAGCTGGCGGTCGTGAGTCTGGTGATCGTGGCCGCCCTCCAACATCTGGCCGGGGCCGTCGCCTTCGTCACGCTGATGTTCGGGATCGGCGTCTACACGACCGGCACCCGCACCGGCGCACTGAGGTCGTGGCCGTACATCGCGCTCGCCATGGCCGCCGGCGTGCTGCCGGTGCTGCTGATCGTGTACGCCACGGGCGCCGCACCGCTCAACGGGGCCAGCCTGATCCCGATCGCCGGCATCGTCGTGGGCAACATGATGACGGCGCACACGCTGGTCGTGCGCGGTTCGTTCCGGGTGCTCGGGTCGAGGATCGGCGAGTACGAGGCGGCCCTCGCGCTGGGATTCACCCGCCCCGAGGCGATTCGCCTGGCCGATCCGGATTCGGCCCGAGAGGCGACGATTCCGAACAACGACCAGACCCGTACGGTCGGGCTGGTGACCCTGCCGGGCGCCTTCATCGGCGTGCTGCTCGGCGGCGGCTCCCCGATCCAGGCCGGGGCCGCGCAGATTCTCGTCCTGCTCGGCATCATGGCCGGCCAGTCGGTCACCGTCACCGTGGCCCACCGCTTCATCGAACACGTCCGCATCGCCACCCCGGACCTGCGGGCGAAGCTCCACCCCTAGTCGGGAATCAGTCGATCCACCGCTCGCACCTCGAACAGCACCGGTTCGCCCGGCAGCAGGTGCGGGGTTTGCAGGCCTTGGATCGACAGCCAGCCGCCGTCGTACTCGCCACCGGTGAACTCCTCGCCCATCAACCCCCACCACGGCGGGGCGAGGGCGGCGGCATGTTCAGTCGGGATCCCGAGCAGACGAGGGCGTACGACGTACCGTCGCCCGGGCTCCAACCCGGGCAAGGCGATTCGTCCCCACGTGTCGTCGTAGGCCTGAGCCTCGACGGCGGTCAACGTGTAGACGGCCCGGCTGCGGTCGGTCGAGACGACGCCGGTCAGCAGGAGCCCCTCGGCTGTGTCTCCGCGAACCAGATCCCCGGTCGCGACGAGGTCCCGGATCGAACGCCATACGTCCACGAGGTCGCGCAGGTGCCGAAGCTGCTCCGGACCCGCCTGCCTCAGGTCCCACTCGATACCGAGGTGGCCGAAAAACGCGGTCACCGCGCGCATCGAGAGAGAACTCACCCGCTGGCTCTGGTGTGACACCGGAGCAGCGATGTGGGCGCCGACCAGTTCGGGTGGGAGGAGCTGATAGGTCCACCTCTGGATTCGCAGTCTCTCGACCGGGTCGGTGCAGTCCGAGCCCCAAATCCTGTCGCAGATCGCCATCACACCGAGGTCGGCGCGCGCTCCGCCTGACGAGCAAGACTCGATCTCCAAGCCTGGTTTGAGCGCTTTCAGTTCAGTCATGAGGCGATACGTCGCGAGGGTCTGCGCATGAACCGCCGGCCTCCCGCCACGCGTAGCGTCGCCGGCCTCGACCAGATCCCGGTTGTGGTCCCACTTGAGGTAGGCGACGTCGTACGTCTCGAGCAACGCCGCCAACGCGTTGCGCACGTGGTCGTAGCACCCGGGGATCGACAGGTTCAGAACGTGCTGGCGCCGGGCTTCCGGTGGCAACCGGCCTGGCACTTGCATGACCCACTCGGGGTGAGCCCGCGCGACATCCGAATCCAGGTTGACCATTTCCGGCTCGACCCACAGCCCGAACTGCATACCCCGTTCCTGTACCCGAGCGAGGAGAGGCCCGAGTCCCTGGGGATGGACATCCGGCGAGACCCACCAGTCCCCCAGCCCGCGGTCGTCGGTGCGGCGACTTGAAAACCACCCGTCGTCGAGCACGAACCGTTCGACACCGGCCCCGGCGGCGAGGTCTACCAGGTCGCTGAGCACCTGGGCGCGTTGGTCGAAGTAGGTCGCCTCCCAGTTGTTGAAGGTCACCGGCCTCGTCGACGTGGGATGGGTTGGCCGGGCCCTGAGGTACTGGTGGAATCGGTGGGCCAGGTCGTCCAGCCCACGCCCGTAGGCGAAGTAGACCCACGGGGAGGCGTACGTCTCACCCTGGTCGAGCCGTACCTCGCCCGGAAGGAGCAACTCCCCACCACCCAGCCAGCGGCCGCTCGACAGCCGTTCGGCGACGTGCCGGTGGTTGCCGCTCCAGCCGACGTGCACGCCCCAGACCTCGCCTTCGCGAAAACCGAAGCCGGGCACGCCGGCGTGCAGCACGGTGGCGGCGTCCGCCCCGGTCCGGCCGCGCCGACCCTCACGCAGATGCGTTCCGACGGCGAAGGGCAATCGCTGCGGCGACCGCTCGGAGAGCCAGTGTCCGGCCAGGTCGAGCAGTTCGGTCGCCCGACCCGGCACGGGCAGGCGTGGGGTCACCCCCGTCACCGTGTACGGCTTCCCGCCCTCGTTCGTCACCTCGGCACGGATCCGCACCAACCCGCTCTCGGTCAGTTCGATCCACAGCCCGAGGTCCAGTTCGGCGTCGGGGTCGATGGCCGTCAGCCGTACCTCGCTCGCGCCCGTCACGAGGGCCTCGCCCGGTTGCACCACGGCGTCGCCGACCCGTACCCCTCCCACCTGCCACCGCGGCGACCAGGCTTCTCCGTCCCGATGACCCTCGACACCGGGCAGGCCGAGAAACCCGAACCTGGATTCGGGAAGCACCGACACAGCAACTCGGGAGTCCATCCCGTTGAAGGCCCGCGGCGGGTCGCTCGCAAGCGCGGCCATCAGCGGATCCCCGTCGACGGGCGCCCCCCAATGGACGACCTCGGGCAACCCGTCCCGGACGACCAGCCACAGGGCCACGTCCGCCGTACCCAACGCCACGCTCGTGACCTGCATCATGCTCCTCGTCCCATGCCCTGCGGAATCTGGGCGCTACTCCAGCCCAGCACCTCGACCGCGGTCTCGGCGGCGAACCGATCCGTCATCCCGGCCACGTACGTCACTGCGGCCCGGACCCCGTCGGGGATCTGCCGCCACTCCTCGGCGAAGTGGTCCACGAGCGCGCGCAGGAGTCGAATCACTGCATCGGCTTGCGCGACCGACTCCGGTCGGGTGTAGATGCGGTCGTAGTTGAACCGGCGTAGTCCTGCCAACGCCGCGGCCGACTCGGCATCCATCCCGACCTCCCCCGCCGCCACCGTGGTCGACATGACCGCGTGGATGAACGTGCGTAGTTGTTGGGTACGGCTTCTGCCACAGACCGCGGCGACCTCCTCCGGAAGGTCCGACGGCCTCACGATGCCGGCATGCACCGCGTCCTCGAAGTCATGGGCGCAGTAGGCAATCCGGTCGGCCCACGACGCGATTTCTCCCTCGATCGTCGCGGGCGCAGGTCGAGACCACGAATGGTTCCTGATCCCGTCGAGCGTCTCGACGCACAGGTTGAGCGGGGCGAGGACGACGTCGGCGCCCCAGGGGCCATGGTCGTAGCCGTCCGGCAGGTACGGGTCGAACGCGTCCTCCGAGGCGTGTCCGCCGGGCCCGTGGCCGCAATCGTGACCGAGCGCGATCGCATCGGCGAGGGCAACGTTGGCCCCGACCCCGCGGGCAATCGACGTCGCGACCTGAGCCACCTCGAGGGCGTGGGTCAGGCGGGTGCGCTGGTGGTCACGCGGATAGACGACGACCTGCGTCTTTCCTGCGAGTCGACGAAACGCCGACGAGTGCACGATTCGGTCGCGATCTCGTTCGAAGCAGGTGCGTTCCGAACTCGGATCCTCCGGGCGCAGGCGGTTGCCCGCGCCCCTGGCCCGGGTGGCGCCAGGGGCGAGAAACCGTTCCTCCCACAGCTCCCGCTGTTCCCGCAGGACGAGTTGGGCCTGGCCCAGCCGTACCCCTGAATCGCTGTGCGCACGCACAATCTCGCCGTCGGCGTGACCGAGCATCGTGGCAGCCCACGTCTGGGCACGTTCGGTCGGTGCACTCACCGCACCACTCTGGCAGACCTGACGCGTCGATAGAGACTCGATGGGGCGAGGCGGTTAGAAGTCGAAGCCGCCGCCGAAGTCGAATCCGCCACCGTCGCCGCCGCCGTCGAAGCCGCCTCCGTCGAAGCCGCCACCGTCACCGCCACCGCCACCGTCGCCGAAGTCGCCGAACGCGTCGGCGCCACCGGCCACGTCTCCGAGATCGCCGATGTCACCGAAGGAGCCGATGTCAGCGAGTGCGCCGAGGAACATGAGGTCGGTCATCGTGTCGAGCACGATGAACGTGGAGAACCAACCCAGGTCCATGCTCATGTCGACGCCCTCGTCGCGGGCAGCGATGGCCACGTCCTTGAAGACCCTGGCCCAATGCTCGGCGACACCCAAGGCGATGGCGTACGGCAGATAGCGGCTGAAGATCCCAGCCGCCTCTTCGAACTTGATCTGGCCCGCCTCGGCAGTGTCCAAGTACTTCCGGAACCCCAGCGTCTGGATCCGCACAGCCGTACCCGTCGCCGACCGCGGCGTCCGGCCGCGCAGGCCGGCGGAAGCGAAGAGCCCCCCGAGAATGACCATCACGACGGCGAGGTACGACAACGGCTGGGCTCGGTTCACGAGGAACAGCGCCGCCACCGCGAGCGCGATCACACCGAGGCAGCCCAGATTCCCCATGACCGAGCGCGAAGGTGCGGTGTACCAGCCACGCCGGACGGTTTCGCCCTCGATCGCATCGCGCGTCACGGTCAAGGGCCGATCCGGCCGCTGCGCGAGTTCGCTCAGGTGCACCACCGGACCGTCGGCGAACATGGCCGTCAGCAGGTCGGCCTCGAACGGCGCCAGGATGTCGTTGGCCGGGGCGGTTGGCTCGCTCATGAGTTGCCAGTCCTTGCCCGTTGCGGCGTCGACGGGCTTGATCGTCAGCCAACGACGTACGGCGAGGTCGACGATCGTGGCGACGACGTCCTTGCTGTCGGTCGCTCCACGCCACACCGTTCCCGCGACGCCGGGCTGGACACCGGCCGGAGGCGTGAAAGCCACCGCGATCTCACCGCCGTACTCCTGCCCGGTCGGCACCACCGTCTCCGGGGCACCCTCGATCGGTTTCGGCAACAGCCCGGGCGTCACGCCGGCGAACATGCGGTCTCGGTGTTGTCGTCGGCCCGCCACGAATGTGACCACACCCAAGACGAGCGCGGCCAGGCCGACGAGTACGTACCCCATCCCAGTCACACGTCCAGTCTTCCAGATGCAGGAAAGCGCCTCCCGGCTTCAGCAGCCGGCCAACCGCTCGGCCAGGTAACGCCGCACCTGATCGAGCGCAACTCGCTCCTGACTCATCGTGTCTCGCTCTCGTACGGTGACGGCTTGATCGTCGAGAGTGTCGAAATCGACCGTGACGCAGAACGGAGTACCGATCTCGTCCTGCCTGCGATAGCGCCGCCCGATCGCCTGGGTCTCGTCGTAGTCGACGTTCCAGAGCTTCCGCAGGTCTGCGGCGAGGTCGCGCGCCACGGGCGAGAGCTGCTCGTTCTTGCTGAGCGGCAGCACCGCTGCCTTGACCGGAGCCAGGCGCGGATCGAGTTTCAGCACGGTCCGGACGTCGACGCCACCCTTGGTGTTGGGCGCCTCGTCTTCGGTGTAAGCCTCGACCAGGAACGCCATGAGCGACCGGGTGAGGCCGGCCGCGGGTTCGATGACGTACGGCACATAGCGTTCGTTGGTGACCGGATCGCGGTACGACAGGTCGGTCCCCGAATGCTCGCTGTGGGTCGACAGGTCGAAGTCGGTCCGGTTCGCGATCCCCTCCAACTCACCCCAGTCCCCACCGGCGAAGCCGAACCGGTACTCGATGTCGACCGTGCGCTTGGAGTAGTGCGACAGCTTCTCCTTGGGGTGCTCGTAGTGCCGCAGGTTGTCGGGGTCGATGCCGAGGTCGACGTACCAGCGGGTGCGCTCGTCGATCCAGTACTGGTGCCACGGTTCGTCGGTGCCCGGCACGCAGAAGAACTCCATCTCCATCTGTTCGAACTCCCGGGTCCGGAAGATGAAGTTGCCCGGCGTGATCTCGTTGCGGAACGACTTGCCGACCTGGCCGATGCCGAAGGGCGGCTTCTTGCGCGTCGCCTGCACGACGTTGGCGAAGTTCACGAAGATGCCCTGGGCGGTCTCCGGGCGCAGGTAATGCAGCCCGGACTCGTCCTCGATCGGGCCCAGGTAGGTCTTGAGCATCATGTTGAAGTCGCGTGGCTCGGTCCACCGGCCCTTGGTGCCGCAGTTCGGGCACGGGACCTCGGCCAGACCGCCTTCGGGGGCGCGACCCTTGCGGTGTTCGAACTCCTCCACCAACGTGTCGGCTCGGAATCGCTTGTGGCACGAGAGGCATTCGGTCAGCGGATCGTTGAAGACACCGACGTGACCCGACGCAACCCAGACCATCCTCGGCAGGATCACCGACGAGTCCAGCCCGACCACGTCGTCGCGGGCGGTCACGACCGAACGCCACCACTGCTTCTTGATGTTCTCCTTGAGTTCCACGCCGAGCGGGCCGTAGTCCCAGGCCGCACGCGTGCCGCCGTAGATTTCGCCGCAGGGAAAGACGAAGCCCCGCCGCTTGGCGAGGCTGATCACGTTGTCGAGGGTGCTGGCCACCGGTTCGATCTCCATCTGTGCGCCGCGGGTGTGCCCGCGCGGGCCACCCGGCTGGTGACCCGTGACGAGCAAGGCTAGCGGCTCCGGGGGATGTTCTCGCCGACCGTTTCAGGGGCGTCGTAGGCGCTGGGTTCGTCGATCGCGAGGGCGAGGAGGGGATACAAGATCGGCCGGTTCGCAGAACCGAGCGCACGTCGGTACGAGCCCACGTCAGCCCACCGAGTCACGAGCGCCCAGAGTTCCGGGTCGTCGAGGTTGACCCCGAAGTCGAGCCCGATCAGCCCAGGCTGGGTTTCGAGCAACGCGACCGCCGGATGGGCAAGGGTGACGAACGCGGGCCGATCGGGCATGGGGACTCGAAATCTAGAGACGACGATCACTTCGCCGAGGCTAGCGTCAGGCCGCCGGGTCGGCTGCTGGACTTGGGAGGGTCGAGTTGACCACGCTTGACACCTTATTGATAATGATTCTCATGTTCCGAAACTTCCCGGTCGCGGTGCTCGCGTGCACGGCTGTGCTGCTCCGGGGCTGTTCGGCCGGCGCTATCCCTGCTCACGACGCCAAACCCGCGGTCGTCGTCTCGTTCTATCCGTTCGAGTTCCTGGCCCAGCGAGTCGGCGGTGATCTCGTCACCGTGACCAACCTCACCCAGCCCGGGGCCGAACCGCACGACATGGAGCTCACGCCCAGACAAGTGGCGCAGGTCGCGAAGGCATCTCTGGTCGTGTACCAACGCGGCTTCCAGCCCGCAGTGGACAGCGCGATCGACAGTGAACGGCCCATGCGCGTGCTAGAGGCCACGTCAGTCGTACCCCTCCACGAAGCCGACGAACCCGACAGCCACGGGCACGCCGGCAACGACCCGCACGCATGGCTCGACCCGACTTCCATGAGCGCGTACGGCTCTGCCGTGGCTCAGCGGTTGGCCGAGATCGACCCAGCCCACGCCGACGTCTACGCGACGAACGCTCAGAAGTTGACTCAGGAGATGAGCGCACTCGACCAGGCGTTCTCGACCGGACTGGCCCAGTGCGACCGGCGGGTGTTCGTCACCTCTCATGAAGCGTTCTCCTACCTGGCCAACCGTTATCACCTGACCCAGATCGCGATCTCGGGCGTCACCCCTGACGTCGAGCCGACCGCATCCCGCGTCGCCGAGGTGCAGAAGCTCGCCCGTACCTACCACGTGACCACGATCTTCTACGAGACCATCGCATCACCAGCCGTGTCGAAGGCGATCGCCGGCGACCTGGGGCTGAAGACCGACGTGCTGGACCCACTCGAAGGAATCACTGCCGAATCACGCGGAACCGACTACACCTCTGTGATGACGAGCAATCTCACTGCGCTGAAGGAAGCCAACGGATGCCACTGACCGAACCGAGCCCCGGCACGTCCGAGCGGGCCGACGTCTTCGACGCTGAGCACCTCCGCGTGAGTCTGGGCGGCGTACCGATCCTGAGGGATGTGTCGATACGCGTCGCGGCGGCCGAGATGGTCGCGCTCCTGGGCGGCAACGGATCGGGCAAGACCACGCTGGTCAGGGCCGCCCTCGGACTGGTCGCCCACGACCGCGGCACGATCAGGCTGTTCGGCACCCCGCTCGAGGAGTTCCGGGACTGGGCACGCATCGGGTATGTACCCCAGCGCGCGTCGGTCACCATGCACTCCACGACGGTGGCGGAGCTCATCGCGTCGGGAACGTTGTCCAGGCGTCGCCCGTTCCAGCCGATGAGCCGATCGGATCGAGTCCGGGTGGGCGAGTTGATCGAGCGGGTAGGGCTTTCGGCGAAGGCTCACGAGGCGTTCGTCCATCTGTCGGGAGGCCAACAGCAGCGAGTCCTGATCGCGCGGGCGCTGGTCTCGAAGCCCTCGTTCCTGATCATGGACGAACCGCTGGCCGGGGTCGATCTGACCACCCAGCAGAAGCTGGCCGATCTGGTCGGGTCGCTCCGGCGCGACGGCTTGGCCGTACTCGTGGTGCTTCACGAGACCGAAGCTCTCGCCTCGCTCATCGACCGGGCGGTCGTGCTCCAGGCTGGGCGGGTCATCCAGAACGGCCCTCTCACCGATTCCGCTCACGCTCACGAACACGTCCATCCCGACCACCGGATCCCGATCCTGGAAGAGGTACGGCCATGGAGCTCCTGAGCCTGGCCTTCATGCAACGGGCCTTGTTGGCCGCCGTCTTGACCGGGTTGGTCGCCCCGGCCATCGGGACGTACGTCGTGCAGCGGAGGCTGTCGTTGCTGGGCGACGGTCTCGGTCATGTCGCGATCGCCGGCGTCGGCTTGGCGTTGTTGACGGGTACGGCACCGCTGCCGGTCGCGGTCGTGGTGTGCGTGGCCGGCGCGGTCGTGATCGAGTTGCTCCGCGAGCACGGCCGGGCTTCGGGGGATCTGGGGTTGGCGATCCTGTTCTACGGCGGTCTCGCAGCCGGCGTGTTGATGGCCGGAGCCGCGGGGCAAGGCGGGGCTGGGTTGTCCAGCTACCTATTCGGATCGCTGACCACGGTGACGGCGAACGACCTGGTGTTGGTGAGCGTGCTCGGCATCGTGGTGCTGGTCGTCGCGATCGGCTTGTCACCTCAGCTGTTCGCCGTCTGCGCTGACGAGGAATTCGCCCGGGTGCTCGGGCTGAAGGTTCGGGCGTACAACATGTTGATCGTCGTCTTGGCGGCCGTCACCGTGACGACCGCGATGCGTACGGTCGGGCTGCTTCTGGTCAGCGCATTGATGGTGATCCCGGTGGCTGCGGCCCAGAACTTGTTCCGCGGGTTCCGAGCCGGGCTTTACGGAGCCATGGTGGTCGGGGTGGTGGTGTCTCTGTCGGGCGTGGTCGGCTCGTTCTACGGCAATCTGCCCCCCGGCGCCCTCATCGTGCTGCTCGCGATCGCCGTCTTCGTGGCCTCGTGGCCCGTCTCGCGGTACCTCCACCGCCGGCAACCGCTGGCCGTGGTCGAGGACGAGCCTGCGGCTCACGAGAAATCCGCCCCCCACGACAGCCACGTCCACGGCCCCGGTTGTGGTCATCCCGTGATCGAACACGGCGACCACGTCGACTACGTTCACGACGGACATCGCCACGCGGCTCACTCCGGCCACTACGACGAGCACTGACATGCCAGAATCCGCTGCACCTCAACGCCGTACCCGGCAGCGCACGGCCGTCTCCGAGTTTCTCTCCGAAACCGACGATTTCCGTACGGCGCAACAGGTTCACGACGCGGTGCGGGCTTCGGGGGTTGGCCTCGCGACCGTCTATCGGACACTCCAGGCGATGGCCGCCTCGGGCGAGGTCGACGTCGTCAGGTCGGTCGACGGCGAATCGGCCTACCGGCGTTGCCGTACCTCGGCCCATCACCACCACCTCGTGTGCCGGTCGTGCGGCCGTACCGAAGAACTGGTGGGATCTGTCGTCGAGGCCTGGGCCGTCCAGATCGCTCAGCAGTACGGCTTCGTCGACGTCACCCACGACGTCGAGTTGGCCGGATTGTGCGAAAGCTGCGCGTCCGCCTAAGTTGCGAGAAACGCCCGGGCTAGAAAGAGTGCCAGGGCGGTCCGGTGGGGCTGGTCGAGCTTGCGTAGCAGTGCGCTGACGTGGTTCTTCACCGTTCCTTCCGCGACGACGAGATCGGACGCGATTTCGCCGTTGGTCATGCCGCGCGCCACCCGCTCGGCGACCGCGCGCTCCGCCCGGGTCAGCACCGCTAGTGGTTCGCTGTCGGTCGTGGGCTGGAGCGTGTGGGGAGAGCCGCCGATCGCGACCCTCGCGACCCTCGGGTCGATGATGAGTTCGCCGCGATGCACGGCAGCGATGCTGTCGGCGAGTCGCTCAGGTGAGACGTCCTTGAGCAGAAACCCCGCAGCGCCGGCTCGCAAAGAGCCGCGGACGAGATCGGCGTCGTCGAACGTGGTCAGCACGAGCACAGGAAGGTCAGGAAACCGTTCCTGACACGCTGCCACGAGCGCCGGACCGTCCATCACGGGCATACGCGCGTCGGTGACGACCACGTCAGGATGCGCGCGTGCGACCACGGCCAGGGCGTCGTACCCGTGGACCGCTTCGCCGACCACGTCGATGCCGTCGACGGTCGACAACACCATCCGCAGGCCCCGGCGCAGCAATTGCTGGTCGTCGACGATCACGACCCGAATCATGCGGGTACGGCCCGAGCCACCGGGATCCGGGCTTGCAGCCGAAACCCGCCGTCATGCCAGCCGGCCGTCACCGTACCGCCGAGACCCCGGGCGCGTTCCGACAGGGCACGCAAGCCGTACCCCGGGGCCACGGTGTCGGCGTGGTCCGGGCCCCACGCGCTCCCGGGTTCGTCGTTCTCGTCTCGGGACCCGTCGTCGGTCAGAACGATCGAAAGGGTCTCGCCCTGATCGACCACGAGATCGACGCGGCGAGCTCCCGCGTGGCGGAGCGCGTTGGTCAGGCCCTCCTGGGCCACTCGAAGAGCGAAAAGTGCGGTCTCGCGATCCAAAGGCAGATCCGCGCCGCTGGTTTGCACCCGC
>JBDHZQ010000014.1:0-41068 GCA_039811945.1 Propionibacteriaceae bacterium | reverse complement strand
ACCGCGCGTCGGTGGCAACGTCGAGGGCAGAGAACGAGTCGTCGAAGATGTAGATGTCCGGTTTGCGCAGCAAGGCTCGTGCGATTGACAGGCGTTGCCGCTGACCGCCGGACACGTTCGTGCCCCCTTGGGAGATCGGTGCATCCAACTGTTCGGCCATGTCGGAGACGAAATCAGCGGCTTGGGCCACCTCCAGGGCCTGCCACAACTCCGGATCGGTCGCGTCCGGGGCCCCGAAGCGCAGGTTGCTCGCCACAGTCCCGGAGAAGAGGTACGGCTTCTGCGGCACGAGGCCGATCCGGCTCCACAAGAGGTCCGGGTCGAGATCACGCACGTCTACACCGTCGACCTCGACCGTGCCGGCGGTTGCGTCGTACAGCCGTGGTACCAGGTTGACCAGCGTCGACTTGCCCGATCCGGTCGAGCCGATGACCGCGGTCGTCTGACCCGGACGGATCTCGAACGTGAGACCGCTCAGCACTGGCGCCTCCGCGCCCGGGTAGGTGAACTCGACGTTGTCGAACCGAACGTCACCGAACTCGGTCACCGTCGTCACCGGGTGGACGGGTGGTGCCACGGTCGACTGGGTGTCCAGGACCTCCATGATCCGTTCGCTGGAGACCGCGGCACGCGGCACCATCACCAGCATCATCGTCGCCATCATGACGCTCATCAGGATCTGCATGAGGTAGGTGATGAACGCGGTCAACTGGCCGACCTCGATGTCACCGCTGTCGATCTGGTGGGCGCCAACCCACAACACGGCGACCGTCGAGACGTTCATGATCAGCATGACGACCGGGAACATCGTGGCCATGAGCCGACCGACGGACAACGCCGTACCCGTCAGGTCGGCATTGGCGCGCGCGAACCGGTCGCGTTCGTACGGCTCCCTCACGAAGGCTCGCACGACTCGGATTCCGGAGATCTGCTCGCGCAGCACCCGGTTGAGGGTGTCGATCCGCTTCTGCATCAACCCGAACAGGGGGCCCATCCGGGTGAGCAAGAATCCGATCAGGACGCCCATCGCCAAGACCGCGAAGAACACGATCCAGGTCATCGTGAGGTTCGTCCGCAACGCCATGATGACGCCGCCGACCATCGTGATCGGGGCGCCGAGAATCATGATGCACGTCATCAGCACGAGCATCTGCACCTGCTGAACGTCGTTCGTCGTCCGGGTGATGAGCGACGGCGCACCGAAGCGGTTCACTTCCCTGGAAGAGAACTCGAGCGTCCGATCGAAGATCCGGGCCCGTGTGTCCCGCCCGAATCCCATCGCGATCCGAGCGCCGAAATAGACGGCCGAAACCTGGGCGACCACCTGGATCATGCTGACCCCGAGCATGATCAACCCGTGGCTCCAGATGTAGGCGGTGTCGCCTTTGGCTACGCCGTTGTCGATGATCTGGGCGTTGAGCGTGGGCAGTTCCAGCCCGGCCAGCGTCGCTACGAACTGAAGACCGACGACCACCAGGAGCGGACCGAGGTAGGGCCGCAGCCCACTCGCGAGCAGGCGGTTGAGCGCATTACTGAACATGTGGCTCCTCGGAAATGGCGTGATAGAGGAGACCTGCGAGGGTCTCGGGGGTCCGAAGCTCTTCGGGCATACCGGGCATCGACGTGGCGACGGTGGTGGCCTGGATGAAAGCGCCGGCGACGTGGGCTGAGACGCGAAGGTGTGGGCCGTACCTGCCCACGACCTCGGTGAGCGTACTCGCGACGGCCGCGTGCCGTCGCATCAATTTCTGGTGACTCGTCGGGTCGGGTTCGGGCGGACCGCCGGTTCCCTGGCCCGCCCGCAGGTGCATCGCCATCATCAGGGCCCTGATCTGGCGTCCCTCGTCCCCGATGATCTCGACGATTCGGCGAACGGCGTCCGCCAGCGTTGCGTGCGGGTCGATCGACCGCAGCGACGCCACCACCGACTCGGGATCGAGAATGTCGTCGATCACCGCGGTGACAAGGTCTTCCTTGGTCTCGAAGACCCGAAAGAGGGTCCCCTCCGCGACCCCGCACGTGTCGGCGATCTGCCGGGTCGTCACTGTCCCGCCGTGCGCCAGCACGAGAGGTCGGGCAGCCGTGATGATGGCTGCCCGCCTCTGTTCAGGCGCGAGTGGTCGGGCACGAGTCACAGTCGAGCATCATAATGAGTGAGTGCTCACTCATCAAGTGCTCGTGGCACCCGCCTCGGGCCGCGATCACCAACGCGACCGAGACGCTGTCATGCGTCGACGGAGATGTCGACCATCAGGTCGGTGGCGAGCCGTTCCAGGTCACGGGCCAGTGAGTCGATGTCGGTGCCCGCGGGAGCCTCCAGGATCGCGTCGGCGACGAAGACCTTGCCTCCGGCCATCGGAGCGTCCTGCTGTTCGGTGGACAACTCCAGCACGTTCACACCCGCCCCGGACAGCACGCCCGAGATCTCCTGCACGATCCCGGGATGGTCGGCCCCGACCAGGCTGAGCGCGAACTGCACTGTCTGGGTCTCCGGAGCCGGTGTGGCCGGGTGGGCGGTCACCTCGAGCCTGCCGTCGAGGGACGCCAGCGCGGCGACCAGCTCATCGACCGACGCGGGGTCGATCCCGACCTCGACCACTCCGGCGAACTTGCCCGCCAGACGGGCCAGCCGGCTGTTCTCCCAGTTGCCGCCATGGCCCGCGATCACCTCGGCCAGGGCGTGCACCAGACCGGCCCGGTCGTCGCCGATCACCGTCAACACGAGCGCAAACATGTCAGTCCTCTCCACCGAACCCAGCCAGGTCGTACGCACGGAACAGTACGGCGTGATCAACTCCGAGCGCATCGCCACCATGACGCAGAATCTCCGGGATGAACTCGGCGGGCTTGGGATGGCCGGGCAGATCGGCCAGGTAGGCCTGGTGCGCCTCCAACGACGCGACCGACTTCGCCACATCGGCCTCGGACACCTCCACTCCGTGGGTGGGCTCCGGGTGTCCGGCGACGAGGATCCACCCGGTCCCCCACTTCGGCAGGCCGTGCTCGGCCATCTCCGGGAACACCCAGGTGTTGTCGGCATCACGCACCGCATCCACCGTGGCGAGCCCGGCCGCCCGATGGTCGGCTTGGTTGAAGCCTCCGTACGCCTCGACGTCGAAATTGGCGGTCACCACCGCGTCGGGCCGTACCTGCCTGATCACCCGGGCGATGTCGCGCCGCAGGTCTAGCCCGTAGACGAGCATGCCGTCGGGATGGTCGAGAATCTCCAGCCGCGACACACCGACCACGTCGCACGCCGCCCGCTGTTCGGCGGCGCGCAGCGGCCCGACCTCGGCCGGGGGTCGCTGCATGCCGGCTTCGCCGCTCGTGAGCAGCAGGTACGACACCTCCACCCCCCGATCGGCCCAATGAGCGACAGCGGCCGACGAGCCGTACTCCATGTCGTCGGGGTGGGCGACCACACATAAGACCCGACGGAAACCGTCGTCGGGGAGCCGTTTCACTGCCCGTACTGCTGTCGGAGTTGCGCGTCGTGTTCGGGGTTCTGCCCGTGGATGGGTGTAGCCGATCGGGGCGAACGGTGCGTGTTGCCGATGTCGGGGTCCGACATCGGCACGTTCTCAGCCGTGTGCGGGTCGAATCCGGGGCCCGGCGTCGCGTCGGCCCACGAGGTCACTGAGCTGTCGTCGGTGACCTCGGGTGACGTGGGTGCCTCGGTTTCGACCGCGGGTGCTGGGATCGGGGCCAGGGTGACGGCGGTGCCGTACGCCGCGATCTCGTGCAGGTTGTCGGCCAGCTGGCCGCCGTCGAAGCGGAGACCGACCACCGCGTCGGCGCCGGCGCTCTCGGCCATGTCGGCCAGAGCCGACAGCGCGTCCTGACGGGCGCGGGTGAGCAGGGCCACGGTTTCCGGCCCGATCCGGGTGTCCCTCGACCGGGTCGTCACGCCGATCGCCACCCCGAGGGTGGCGGTGATCTCACGGCCAGGGATCTCGTCCGACGTCGACATGGGCATCGTCAGCGACTCGAAGTCGGGCTTCTTCGACACCGGCTCCGGCACCGGCGTGACGGGCTTCGGCGCCTGCTGGACGGGCGCCCAGCCGCCGGGTACGGCCGAGGGAGCGCCGGCCGACACCGGCGGTTGGCCGGCCGAGTGCGGCGGACCCACCGGCGACGGCTGCGGCGGTCCTTGCGGATGGGGGGGAGGCGGCCCGAACTGGCCGCCCTGAGCAGGCATCGGGGGCGGATACGGCTGGCCGTACGTGGGTTGGCCGTACGCCGGACCGGCGGGGGGGCCGTACCCACCCTGGCCGCGCTGCGGCTGGTACGGCGCTTGTGGCTGCCCGTACGGAGCCGGGTTGAAGCCCGGCTGGCCGCCGGGGGGACCGTAAGGGTGCTGCGGGTCTGCTGGGCCGTAGGTCATGAGCGCCAGTCTAGGGAAACGCTGATCAATCATGTCCCGGCTGCGGCGCACCGGATCGGGCGGTCCGCCACCCCCACATCTCTACCCGTACGCCCGGTACGACCACGAGATGAGGTGGTATCGGCTCATCCCGCCCCGGCACATCCTCGCTCCGAACAGCATTGATCAGCGCTTCCCCAGGGAACCGACCGGCGGACACCGATAACATGTCCCGAGTGACTGACGCCGTGCGACCCGACACCGACGCCCCGAACGCCGAGCGGGAGCTCTCCGAGCAGATGCGGGTACGGCTCGACAAGCGGGATCGCATGCTCGCCCAGGGGCGGGAGCCGTACCCCGTGCATGTCGATCGCACGCACCCGCTCAGGATGGTCCGCGAGCATTGGGGGCACCTGGGGGCCGGGGAGGAGACCGACGACGTCGTCGGGATCGGCGGCCGAGTCGTGTTCCTGCGCGTATCGGGGAAGCTGTGCTTCGCGACCTTGCAGGACGGGTTCTCCGCCGACGATCCCGGTCAGCGATTGCAAGTCATGGTGTCGTTGGCCGAAGTCGGGGAGGAATCGCTGGCGAGATTCAAGACCGAGGTCGACCTGGGCGACTTCCTGTACGTACGGGGGCGGGTCATCGCCTCCAAGCGCGGCGAGTTGTCGGTGCTGGCCAGCGAGTGGGCTGTCGCGGGCAAGGCGCTCCGCCCGCTTCCCACACTGCACAAGGAGTTGTCGGAAGAGACGCGGGTACGGCAGCGGTACGCCGACCTGCTGGTACGGCCGGAGGCGCGCGACATGGTGCGGACCCGCGCCGCCGTGGTCCGGTCGCTGCGCAAGACCCTCGACGACGCGGGGTACCTCGAGATCGAGACGCCGGTGCTCCAGACGATCCACGGCGGGGCAACAGCCCGCCCCTTCCGCACGCACCTCAACGCCTTCGACATCCCGATGACCCTGCGGATCGCGCTGGAGTTGTACCTCAAGCGGGCGATGGTCGGCGGCGCCGATCGGGTGTACGAGATCGGCCGGATCTTTCGCAACGAGGGCATCGACTCCTCGCATTCGGCGGAGTTCACGATGCTGGAGGCCTACCAGGCGTGGGGAGACCAATTCACGATCGCGGCGATCACCCAGCAGATGATCGTGGACGCGGCCGACCGGGTGCTCGGCGGCCGGGTGATCACGAGCGACACCGGCGAGATCGACCTGGACGGTGAGTGGCCGTGGCTGTCGTTCTACCCGGCGCTCAGCGAGGCACTCGGCGAAGAAATCACGCCCGGCACTTCACTGGAGCGGCTCATGCAGATCGCCGACGAGCGGCAGATCGCGTACAAGCCCGGCGTCGGCCTGGGCAAGATGGCGATGGAACTGTTCAGCGAGGTGGTGGAGAAGACCCTCGTGCAGCCGACGTTCGTCTGCGACTACCCGGCGATCGCCCAGCCGTTGGCCCGAGCGCATCGCGACGACCCCCGGCTGGTCGAGGCCTGGGACCTGTTCATCGGCGGCGTCGAACGAGGCACGGGCTTCTCGGAGCTGATCGATCCGGTCATCCAGCGCGAACGACTCACCGCTCAGTCGCTCGCGGCTGCCGCCGGTGATCCCGAGGCGATGCAACTCGACGAAGATTTCCTGCAGGCCTTGGAATTCGGCGCGCCGCCCATGGGCGGCATGGGGCTCGGGATCGACCGACTGCTGATGCTGTTCACGTCGGCGGGCATTCGCGAGACCATCCTGTTCCCGCTGTTGCGACCCACGAGTTGAGCCGCGGCCGTCGGCGTCAGGAGACCACGATCAAAATCGCGGCCCGCTGTTCGGCGGCCTTGGCGTACAACTTCTTGAGCTTCGTGAATGCGGGCACGAGCTTGCCTTCGAGCACGTCCGGCTGGTCCCAGATCGGGGGGTAGACCGCCTCGCGCATCATCGTGCGGATGTCGAAGCCGTCCCGGATGTGATCCGGCGTCACCTCGGCCAGTTGGAGGCTGATCTCGGCGACCTCGTCGGGCCCTATGAGTCGCGCCGGGCTGGTCCCGATCCGCTCGCCGATCTCGTCGCCGCCGAGAATCGAATCCTCGGCGCCGCCCTCGATCCGGTCGTCGTGGACCATGATCCACTTCAGCCCGTACCACGTTCGCTTCAACTCCAGCGGGTGGTCGTCACGGTGAACGAACTCGCGCGCCAGGGATGGGTCGGCCCGCAGTTCGCTCAGTTCCTCGGCGCTGAGGATCCGGGCCCGCCAGGTCATCGTCATTCTGTGATCCTAACGATGCAAAGTCCAGCGCAGGCGGCACTCGGCGACGTTGCCCGCCGCGTCGGGGGTACGGCTCTGCCGAACTCGGCCGCTCGTCACCCGGAAAGGGTCGGCTGCGTTCCGTCGAGGTCGGCTGCGTTCCGTCGAGGTCGCCGCTACTTCCAGAACGTCGAGATGACGAACGAGCAGCCCATCAGGCCCATACCGATCAGGATGTTCCAATTGCCGAGGTCACGGATGAACGGAATCTGCCAGCCCGCGATGTAGTAGACGATCAACCACGCCACCCCGAGCAGTCCGACCGTGATGAACAGCGGTGGCACCCAGGCACGTTCACCGGGCAACGACGTGCGACGGGCCCGGTCGACTCGATTTTTCTCGAGCTCTTGGGCGCGCTTGAGCTTCTTCTTCTCGTCAGCAGCCTTGCGCGTCTTGGACTCGGGCACTGGAGCACCTCACTTCCTGTCCGCACTAGGGTAGTCAATGCGCACCGGTGCGCCCGTTCCGCCCGCGTCGTGACCACGTTGCTACGGCGTCACGATCGCCGCCCGCGAGGAGGAGACGATGTCCCGACGGCCGCTGGCAGCGCGTCTGCGGCGGTTGTTCGTGCGGGCCGAGTTGTCGCGACGACGCGTCCGTACCCCTCGCCTCCGAGCGCTCACCCTCGTGGCTCTGCTGGTCGCAGGCTTCATGATCGCCTCCGCAGCGCTGGCCGCACGAGGCCAGGACCTGCGCCCGAACCGCAACACCGACCTGATCCAGTTGGTCCGCGACCAGGCGGCTCGCAACCGGGAACTCGCCGACGAGGTCCGACAGTTGCGCGCCGATGTCGACCGCCAAGCCCAGCAGGAGGGAGCCGTACCCGTCGACACCTCCGCCGCGGCCGAGGCTGCGGCCCTCAGCGCTGTCCGCGGACCCGCTGTGTCGGTGACGCTGACCGACGCGCCGCTGTCGGTCAAGCCGGCCGGAGTCGCCGAGGAGCTGCTGATCGTGCATCAGCAGGACATCCAGTCGGTGGTCAACGCCTTGTGGTCGGGCGGTGCCGAGGCGATGACGATCCAAGGACAGCGGGTCACCAGCCGCACGGGCGTCAAGTGCGTGGGCAACACGGTGGTGCTGCACGGCATCCCGTACGCCCCGCCGTACGTCATCGCCGCCATCGGTGACCAGCTGCGGCTGGAGGCTGCGCTGGAGAGTTCCTCGTACCTCACGGTCTATCGGCGGTACGCCGACAAGTACGGCCTCGGCTACAGCGAGAAACGCGTTGCCGACCTGCGAATGGAGCCGTACGCCGGAGCGGTCGACCTGAGGTACGCCAAACCCTCCCGTTGAGACTCAGACGGCCGGTCGCACCGCCATCAGCGGGGCCAGGTCGCGCGCCCGGCGGGGTGCGTCGGGATCACCGCACTCGACCAGCCAGGTGGCGAGCATCTGGTAACCGCCCTCGGTGAGCACCGATTCGGGATGGAACTGGACCGACTCGACGCTCAGGCGGGCATGCCGTACGCCCATGATCACGCCGTCGTTGGTCCACGCCGTGACGACCAGGTCGTCGGGGAGCGTCTCGGGCAGGATCGCCAGCGAGTGGTACCGGGTCGCGCGCAGCGGCGACGGCAGGCCGGCGAAGACGCCCTGACCGCTGTGGAATACCTCACTCGTCTTGCCGTGACGCAGTTCGGGAGCGCGGTCCACGACGCCGCCGTACGCGACCCCCATCGACTGCAGCCCGAGACAGACGCCGAAGATCGGCATTCGCTCGCCGAACCGCCGGACCAGGTCGATGCACACACCAGCTCGTTCAGGGGTGCCGGGGCCCGGTGACAGCAACACGCCGTCGAATCCGTCGGCCCAGGAATCGTCGGCGAACCGGGGGTCGTCGTTGCGCCAGACCTCAACCTCTGCGCCGATTTGGCCGAGGTACTGCACGAGGTTGTAGACGAACGAGTCGTAGTTGTCGACGACCAGGATCCGAGCCATGGGCCCTACTCTCCCATCCCCGTGCGGCAGCGGCTCAGGAGTTCCGCCCCGAGGGCGTGGAGCTGGACGCCGGCGCCGTCGGCTGGGCGGTCACCGTCACCACGGTCGTCGGCGGGGCGGCGGCCTTCGCGATGACGATGGTCACGGTGGTCGTGCGAGGTACGACTGTGTCGGCCTTGGGGTCGGAGTCGATCACGGTGCCGGGAGAGTCGGTGGATTCCCGCTCGGTGACCTTGACGCTGGGGAACCCCGCGTCCTTCAACCGCTGGACCGCGGCCTGCTGCGAGTAGCCCATCAGGTTCGGAACCGCCGACTTTCCGGTGGCAAACGTGACGGTGATCGGGGTGCTCTTGGCAATCACGGCCCCGGACGCCGGATTCACCGTGATCACGGCGTTCGCGACCGCCGTCGGCGGCTCGGTGGTGGCCTCGACGAGCGTCACTTTGGTGAACCCGAGCTGGTCGAGCTGGGTCTTCACCTGGTCCTTGTTCTGCCCCACCAATCCGTCGGGAATCGCTACCTTGGCAGGCCCGACGTTCACCGTGATCACGACCGTCGAACCTTGATCCACGCTGGTGCCGCGGGTCGGGTTCTGCACGACGACGGTGTTGACCGTCGCGTCGTCGGCACCCTCGACCTGTTGGACCTGGGCCTTGAGTTTGTTCTCCTCCAACGTCGCGGTGGCGTTCTGCACGGTCATGCTGACGACCTGCGGCACCTGCACCTTCGCGACCGGTGGCGGCGTCGGGGTGCGAAGGATGAACCAGTAGCCCGCGAAGAGCGCCGACGCCAGCAGCAGGCACAGGATCGCGATGACGGTGCCGGTACGGCTCCGTCGCCGAGCGGGCGCGGGGGCGATCGCTCGGGCGGGTACCGCGGGGCGGGCGGGCGCCGGAGTTGCTGCCGGTTCGGTCACCAGCGGAGCGACGATGGCGGTCGGCTGCTCCGACGCGGGTACGGGGATGGCTGCCGTCACCTGCTCACCGGCAAAGATCCGCGCGATGTCGTCGCGCATGTCGCGGGCCGACTGGTACCGCTTGGCCGGATCCTTCTCGAGCGCCTTCATCACGATGGCGTCCATGGCAGGAGTGACCACCGGATCCAAGTGAGATGGCTTGACCGGGATCTCCCGCACGTGCTGATAGGCGACGCTCACCGGAGAATCGCCGGTGAAGGGAGGTTCGCCGACGAGGAGTTCGTACATGAGACAGCCGGCGGCGTAGACGTCGGACCGATTGTCGACGGTCTCCCCCCTGGCCTGCTCAGGCGAGAGGTATTGAGCCGTACCGATCACGGCGGCCGTCTGGGTCATGGATGCGGCCGTGTCGCTGACCGCCCGGGCGATGCCGAAGTCCATCACCTTCACCTGGCCGTTGTAGGTGAGCATGATGTTGGCCGGCTTGATGTCCCGGTGAATGATGCCGGCCTGGTGGCTGTACTGCAGCGCGTCCAGCACGCCCATGGTCATCTCGAGCGCCCGCTCGGGCAGGATCTTGCGGCCCTCGCGCAGGATGTCGCGCAGGGTGTGCCCGGCGACGAGTTCCATCACGATGTACGGCACTTTGATCCCCGACGCCTCGTCGAGTTCCTCGCCGGTGTCGTAGACGCTCACGATGTTGGGATGGTTCAACCCAGCCGCGGCTTGTGCCTCCCGTCGAAACCGGGCTTGGAAGGTCGGGTCTCCGGCGAGGTCGATCCGGAGCTGCTTGACGGCCACGTCGCGACTCAGGCGCGTGTCGCGGGCCCGCCGTACCTCGGCCATGCCGCCACGGCCGAGCACCGAACCCAGCTGGTAGCGGCCGCCCAGGAGCTTGCCCTGTTCGGCCATCAACATCCCTCCGCCTGTCGCCGGCTCTCGAGGCCAGTCACGGTAGGCATTGTGACCGCTCGACTTGAGAGCCTGCTGAGCGTAGCTGAGACTCTCACCGCGAAGCCTCGATCACGGCTCGAGCAATTGGCCCGGCGAGCCGTCCGCCGGCGATGTCCGTACGGTCGACGTTCGCGTTCTCGATGAAGACAGCCACGGCGATGTCCGGATCCTTCGAGAACGCGACGAACCACGCGTACGGCGGACGCGCCGGATCGCTCTGCGCCGTACCGGTCTTGCCTCCGACCACGACGCCCGAGACGCGCGCAGCCGTACCCGTGCCCTGCTGGACCACGTTGACCATCATCTGCTGCATGGCCGTCGCCGTGCCGCTCGACAGTGCCCGCGTGGCGTCCGTTCCGTGCCGGTAGAGCACCCGCAGGTCGGGGGAACGGATCTCCGATACCACGAACGGGGCGGTCCGGATTCCGTCGTTGGCGATCGTCGCGGCCACCATCGCCATCTGCAGCGGGCTGGCCGCCACCTCGTACTGGCCGATCGAGCTCTGCATCAACTGAGCCTGGTCGACCTGGCCGGGGAAGCGGCTCGCGACACCGTTGAGATCGGAGAGCTGTCGCTGCCCGAATCCGAACTTTTCTGCCTGGGCACGAAGTTTCTCGGCACCGACGGTGGCGCCCAAGTTGGCGAAAGCGGTGTTGCAGGACACTTGCAGGGCTTGGTCGATCGTGATCTGGTCGCCGCCACAGTTCACCTGGTTGGTCAGCACCGCGGACGAGTTGGGGTACGTCAGTCGGGCTGGCGACGCCACCATCGTGTCGGCCGTCATCCCGTTCTCCAGCGCGGCGGCAGCGGTCACGAGCTTGAACGTCGAGCCGGGCGGGTAGATCTCCCGGGACGCCCGGTCGGCCAAGGGCTTGTTGGCGTCGGCGTTGAGCTGCTCCCAGGCTGCTCGGGCGGCGGGGAGATCATGGCTCGCCAATTGGTTCGGGTCGTACGACGGAGTGCTCAGCAGGGCGAGCACCGCCCCGGTCTTCGCGTCGAGGGCCACGACGGCACCCTTGTAGGAGCCCATCGACTTCGCAGCCGCCTCCTGCATTTTGGCGTTGAGCGTGGTCGTGACGGTGGCGCCCTTCGGTACGGCGCCCGTGACCGTGTCGACAAGCCGGTCGAGGGTCTGGCTGGCAGCACTGCCGGCGAGTTCGGCGTTGTACGACGACTCCAGCCCAGTGCGCCCGTAGTCGTAGCTGTAGTACCCGGTGACTTGGGCGTAGAGCTTGGCTTCTGGGTACGACCGCTGGAACCCGAACGGGTCGTTCACCTTGGCGGTGGTGGCGACGGCCGTCGTGCCGACCAGGATCTGTCCTCTGTCCTGGGCGAACTCGGTGTCGCGCACCCGCACGTTGCGCGAGTCAGCGGCCAACGATCCCTGGCGATAGATCACCGTGAACGATGCATTCACCATCAGGGCCAGGAACATCAGGCCGACGACCACGGCCATGTGTCGGATCGGGCGGTTCATCGGTCCTCCCCCGCTCGCGTCGTGGTGGCCGGGATCGCTTGGGTCGCCTCGTCCACGCTCGGGATCGCCTGGGTCGCGGCGCCGGCCGAATCGGGGGGTACGGCCACCACCTGGGTCGGCTCGTCGGACCAACGGCGTCTCACCGCGTGGCCGTCATCGTCGTCAGGTTCGGTCGGCGTGGTGGCCGTCTTCGGCTCCGGCCTCGGCCCGGGGAACCCTCGGCGCGGCAGATGGATGACTGAGGTGGCATCGCTCGACAGTTCGGCGACACCGCCCTCGTCGATCTGTGCCTGGACAGGCGTTCGAGGTCGGCGGGCGTGGTTGCTGATGACCAGGATCAGGCCGAGCACGATCCAGTTCGCCAACATCGAGCTGCCGCCCTGCGACATGAACGGAGTGGTCAGACCGGTGAGCGGCAGCAGACGCGTGACGCCGCCGACGATCGCGAAGACCTGCACCGCGAACACGAACGAGAGACCTGCGGCGAGCAGTTTGGCGAACGGATCCGTGCTGGTCTGCGCCGTCTTCAACCCGCGCACGACGATCACGCCGTACAACAGCAGCACGGCAAGCAGTCCCACGATGCCCAGCTCCTCGCCGATCGCCGCGGTGATGAAGTCGCTCTTGGCGAGCGGCGTCAGGCCCGGTCGACCGAGGCCCCAACCGCGACCCAACATCCCGCCCCAGGCAAACCCGTACTGACCCTGGATCACCTGGTAGTTGCGGTCGTAGTTGCTGAACGGGTCGAGCCACGACGACATGCGCACCCGCACGTGGGCGAACTGGGTATAGGCGAACACAGCGCCGGCGGCGAACAGCACTGCCCCGACTGCCAGCCAGCTCGGGCGCTCGGTCGCCACGTAGACCATCGCCACGAACAGACCGAAGAAGAGCAACGACGTGCCGAGATCGGATTGCCCGACCAGCACGAGCAGGCTGGCGCCCCACATGATGCCGATCGGGCCCAGGTCTCGGGGTCGCGGCAAGACCAGCCCGAACACCCGGGGCCCAGCTTCGCGCAGCACGTCGGCCTTCTCTGCTAGGTAGGCGGCGAACGCGATCGACAGCACGATCTTCGCGACTTCGGCCGGCTGGAAACTCAGCCGACCGATCCGGATCCAGATATTCGACCCGTTGATCTCGACGCCGAGTGGGGTCAACGGCAGCAGGAGAAGGCCGAGACCGACCAGAAACAGGATGTAGGGGTACCCACGCAGCCGTCGGTAGTCCCGCGCCAGGAACGCCGTGGCGATGAACGCGACGACTCCGAGCACGACCCAGACGAGTTGGGTCGTGGCGTCGGTGCGAGGTGGGTCGGGGATCAAGTCGATCCGATGGATCATGGACAGGCCGAGTCCGGTGAGCAACAGGGCGATCGGCAGGAAGATCGGGTCGGCGTACGGCAGCGCGAACCTCACACCGGCGTGGGCGACCAGGCCGATCGCGAACCAGATCCCGGTCACCACGGGCCACGCTGCCGGAAGCGAGCCGTCGATGTCGAGATGGGTCAGCAGATAGGCCCCCAGGCCGATCGACGACGCGAAGATCACCAGGAGGAGTTCGACCGTTTTCCGCGTGCGGTACGGGGCGATCTCCCCCGTTGGCATGGCGGCCATGTCAACACCCGGCGAGCTCTGGACCGGGAGTCGGCGTCGGTGTCGGCGTCATCGACGAGGTCTGGCTGACCACGGGTGTTGCCGAGGTGGGCAACGCCGTGGGGGTCGCCGATGTGGACGTCGTAGCCCGGCCGGTCGGCGACGCCGAACGAGTACCGGGTGTGTTCTCCGCCCCGGTTGCGGTGCTCGGCGTCGGGGTTTCGGTGGCGGCCGGGCTCGGAGTTGGGGTGGCCGTCTGCCGGGTTTCCTTGATCGCCTGGCATTGGTCGCGTAGCAACTGGAGAGTGAGTACGGCGTCGTCCACCCGGGGCTCACCACCGTCCACCTTGTAGTGGTTCATCACGGCGATCCTGGTTTGAGGCGGCAGTTCTTGGACCGGGATCGCCGTGGCCTGGTACAGCGAGTTCAGAGGACGTCCCGCGACCGCGAGGTCGAAGCCTCGGTAGACCCCGACGGTCCCCGCGTTCGGCGCCACGAAGTATTGCGTCTGCGCGTAGGCGTAGGTTCCGAAACCGCTACCGGCTAGGGCGAGAACGAGAGCGGCAATCACGATGGCCAACCCTCGACCTCTGCGTTTGGTCGCGATGGCCCGGCGAGGAGGTTCGTCGTCACTGGCCGCCACCAGTCGGTCGACGCGGGCCGGTGCAGGCGCATCGGGCAGGGGATTGCCGCTGTCGTCGGTCGCGAAGTCGCGATCGGGCGGGGAGACGCCGATCTCGACCGGACGGTGACGAATCGAGGGGATCTCGCGGTGTACGGCCGCGCCCAACAGCAGCCCTGCGGCGATCGATCGGCCGGGCACCAGGATCGTCGATTCGACGTCGTCGTCGTGAGGCGTGGTTTCCTCGGCCTCGGCTGCTGGAGGAGGTGCTTCGTCTTCTTCCACGACGTCGGAGACGATGATCGTGATGTTGTCCAGGCCACCGCCGAGGTGGGCGGCCTCGATCAGGTCTCGCAGAGCCAGTTCGCGGTCGTCCACGCCCAGTGCCGCGTTGATGACGTCGTCGGTGACCAACCCGCACAGGCCGTCGGAACAGAACAGCAGACGGTCGCCCGCTTCCACCTTGACCAGTTCCAGGTCGGGCTCGGCGATCGGCTGACCGTTGAGCACCTTCAGGAGCAGCGACCGGTGGGGATGGTAGAGGGATTCGGCCTCCGTGATCCGGCCGTCGTCGACGAGCGACTGCACCCACGAGTGGTCATGTGTGATCCGGCGAAGCACCCCGTCGCGACGCAGATATCCGCGCGAATCGCCGATGTGCACGACGCCGAGCTGTTCGCCGTCGAACAGGGCACCGCAGACCGTCGTCCCCATGCCGTCGAGGGTGAGGTCGTCGGCGACAAGCTCCGCCAGCCGGTCGTTGGCTCGCTGCAGTGTGGCGGCCAGCACCTGCAACATCTCGTTGCCGTGATAGCGGCCGTCGGCACGCTGTAATTCCGCCACCGCGACGGTGGACGCGAGATCACCCGCGGCGGCCCCGCCCATTCCGTCGGCCACCACGAGCATCGTGGGGGAGGCGTACCCCGAGTCCTGGTTGTTCTTGCGGACGAGGCCGATCTCGGAGTGCGCAACCGTGCGCAACGACAGGGGCATCAGGTCTCCAGCCTCATCTGGGTTCGCCCGATCCTAAGGGTGTCCGCAGGAGTCACGACTGTCGGAGCCACGACCCGGACTCCGTTGACGAAGCTGCCGTTCGTCGAGCCGAGGTCAGTGAGCACCCAGTCGCCGGAGGGTCGACGCTCCAGGTCGGCGTGGTCGCCGCTCACGTAGTCGTCGTCGAGGATCAGGGCGCACTGGGCCGAGCGACCGATCCGGAAGTGTTCGACAAGTTGGAGCCGGGTCCCCGCTTGGTTCCCGCTCTCGATCGAGATCACCTTCGGCTCCTGCCGGGCGTTGCCTTTCGAGCGCTGTTTCTTCGACGGCCTTGGCTCCTCAGTGTCGCCAACCCCGCCGACCACGATCGCGTCTCCGCGGAAGTCGTTGCGGATCACGAGGGCCACGGCGAAGACGAACGCCCACAAGATGACCAGGAACGCCAACTTGAGGACGACGACGAGGAAATCAGCCATCAGAGTGCCACTGGCGCGTGGACCAGGAGCCGGGTCGTGCCGATGTCGATCCTCGTGCCATCGACCACGTCGGCTTCACGGACCTTCTTGCCGTCGACCATGATGCCGTTGGTCGAGCCAAGGTCGACAATGCGGATTTTCTGGGCGTCTCCCTTCCCTTGGACGACGATCTCGGCGTGACGCCGTGAGATGCCCGGATCGTTGATCCGCAGATCCGCCTCCGACCCCCGCCCGATGACGAGGCCCGGTGGGTTGAGCGGATGCCGGACACCGTTCACTTCCAACACGAGAGCAGCGCGTCGAGTCTGTGTCTCGCTGGCCGTCGCGCCGGCGACCTGGGCGACCGCGTCGGAGGTGACCGTGAATCGTCCGGTCGGAAGATCAGGTCGCTCCTCGTAGTGGATGGCCAAGGGCCCGTTGAAGAGGTACCCGCGCTGGGTCGCGTATTCGCGCAACTCGGGAATGATCTCCTCGTTCAACGTGCGGGAGTACGGGAACAGCCTCGCGTAGTCGTCTTTCGACAGGCCGACCAGGAAATCGTTGGGCACGAGCCGCTTGTCGCGGCTGAGCAGTTGAGCCTCGGAGTCGAGTTCCTTGCACAACCGAGCTGTGATCTCGACAGGCTGGACGTCGCCCTTGAAGACGCGCGCGAAGACGGCACTGACTGCCCCCTCGATCTTCTTCTCGACCCTGCCGATCATGCCCACCGTCGCCGCCTCCTCTCACGCTCAGGCGCTCAAGGCCCGCTCGTTCCCCCACAATCCGACTCCGACGATGCTACCCATACCAGGCCGAGGCTGCCGTGAGGGATGCCACGCCATGCCGTCGAAAGTCGTGCCCCGACCCGCTCACACACACGTGGGGCCCCGCGAACGGGGCCCCACGTCGGCAGTTCGAGGAACGTCAACGACGACGGCGTGCTGCGGCAAATCCCGCTACCACGACCGCCGATAGTCCGAAGGCTGCCATGGAGGGATCGAAGCCGTCGTCGCCGGTCTTTGCGGCGACACCTCGCGCGACAACGGTCGAGACGGTCACCGTCTTGGTCGGCGCAGGCTTGGTGGTCGCTGGCTTGGTCTCACGATGCGTCGGCTTCGTTTCGTGCTTGGTCGGCTCGGTTTCGTGCTTGGTCGGCTTAGTCGTCACGGGTTTGGTCGTCACGGGTTTGGTCGTGACGGGCTTGGTGGTCACGGGTTTGGTCGTGACGGTCGTGGTCGTGGTGGGCGGGGGTGGCGGCGTGACTCGAGGGCACTGAGACACCGGCGGCTTGGGCTGACCCGTATCCACGGCAAGGACGTACGAGCGGCCTTGAGCGTCGTTGAACCAGGAGCCCACCCCCCGGTAGTTGCGAATCGAGTTGGACGAGACTGAGATCGGGTTGTTCCCGGTCTGCAGCCGTTCGTCAACCCCTGGTTTGCCGACGTACTTGCAGACGAACACTTTGTCGGCGGGTGCCGCCGACGCGTGTGGTGCCACTGCAGCAGCCAGTCCGAAGGCTCCCGCGGTGCCGATGACGAGCATGGTCCCCACAACCTGCTTCTTCATTCTTTCCCCCTGTGTGACGTGGTCGATCGACCTGACGGCACCGTATGCAGCCGGTCGTCGGGAGGGGAACCCGTGACTCCTTAAGCTTCCTCTAAATCTTGCCAGTTGTTTCTTAGATCTCTGCAAGGCAAGGGATGCGTCGCCACGGACACCGGATGGGGTGCGAAACCCCCGTCTTGCTCACACGAGCCGATGCAGCCCTGCGGTCGTCACCGCGGGGTGTGACTGACCACCCACGTGGGTGACCACGTCACCGTCCACGCGGAACTGTGTGCCGTACGCCCGATGCGCCCGGTCGAGCGCCTCGCGCTGGCCCGACGCGTCGAACCACTCGTCAGCCGGCAGTGTCGAATCGGTGACGATCTCGTGGAACGGCAGCCCCAGCCGTACCGCCGCACGTCTCGTCGCCTCGTGCATCCGCACGTGGTCAGGGTGTCCGTACCCGCCGTCGTCGGCGTACGAAACCAAGTCCGTCGCGCCGACCGATCGGGCGTAAGCCTCGATGTCGGCGGCCACCTCGGCCAGATCAGCGGCCGTCAGGGAATCCGGTCCGGCGTCCGGGCCAGGCCCGGCCACCGTCGGCGTAACCCACACCATGCCGGAATCCGTGTAGCGGCGAGGCGCCGAACCGGCGGCCCGAGCCGGCGGCAGGCCCAGGAAGGCATGACCCGAGACGCCCAGCGCGTCGAGAGCGGTGGCGAGTTCGGCCTCCCTGACCTCTGTCAGGCGGGGGGTACCCGCCAGCCCTACGTACGGCCCCGGCATCACTTCGCCCTTTTCGCCCCGAGTGGCAGTCAGCACGAAAGCCGCGTCCCCGCGACGCCGCATTCCCACCACGATCGCCCCTGACGCCAGCGTCTCGTCGTCAGGGTGGGCGTGGGCCAACACGTACGTGGCCATCAGCGGTGTCCGTCGTCGTGCAGGTCGCCCGACGGAGGCTCGACCAGCACTGCGGGCCTGAAGTCGAGCGGCCGGCTGACCTGCAAAGAACTGGGATCGTCGGTCGGCAGGAACAACCGGTCGTACACGATCGTCAGCAGCTGGGCCGTCGCCCGCCACGAGAACCGCCGTGCATGGATGCGCGCCACGACCCCCATCCGTTCGACCAGGTCGGGGTCTGCGAGCAGCCGGATCATGGCCGAGGCCCAATCCTGGGGCAAGCGGCTGTCCATGAGCTGTCCGGTCTCGCCGTGCACGACCGCCTCACGCAACCCGCCAGCGGCCGACGCGATGACCGGGGTGCCCGACGCCGCAGCTTCGAGGGCGATCAGCCCGAACGTTTCCGAATGCGAGGGCACCAGGCACAACACCGCTCCCCGCAGCATCTCGGCGAGTGGGTCGCGGCCCTGGGGGCCGTTGAACGTGACGTAGTCGTCGAGCCCCAGCCGGTGCACCATCCGCTTCAGCTCGTCGGCGTAGTCGCGGAAGTCCTCGCTGACCTCTCCGGCGATGACGAGGTGGGGTCTCAGTTCGACCGGCACCAGCGACAGCGCGCTGATCGCCAAGTCGGGCCCCTTGAGCGGTTGCAGCCGCGCCGCGAACATCACGTACCCCTTGGCGCAGGCCGGGCCGCGCTCGTGCGGCCAGGTCCACTTCGGCTCCCCGTCGGCCCGTGGGCGGAACAACTGGCCGTCCACGCCCGGCGAGATGATGCAGACCCGGTTCGGATCGGCACCGCAGCGTTCGACCACGGTCCGGGCTTCCGCTGCCGAGATCGCGACGACCAGGTCCGATTCCTGGGCGAGGTACGCCTCCCCCGGTCCCCGCCCGGGCGACTCCGGAGGCTCCCCTTCGCTCAGATAGTCGCCGGGCCGTGCGGCCACCGAGTGGTAGCTCTGCACATGCGGTACGCCCCAGGTGCGTGCCAGCGGCAACGCCGCCATCCCCGACATCCAGTGGTGGCTGTGCACGAGGTCGTACGGCTCCAGCCGACTCATCGCCTCACGAAACTCGTCGATGTAGGCATCGATCGCCGACTTCGCCAATCGCACCTCCGGGCCGGCGGTGAGGTGCCGTACCCAGACGTTTCCGCCCAGGTCCACCACGTCGGGTTGCGACGGGTCACTGCGCCGGGTGATCAGGTCGACCCGGTGCCCCAACGCGCCGAGCGCTGTGGCCGTGTGCATTTCGACGACGTTCATGCCGCCGGCGTCTCCGGATCCGGGGGTGTCCAGGGGCGAGGTGTGCATCGACACCATGGCGATGCGCAGCGGCGAGTCAAGCACGGCGGTCAGCGTACGCGCCCGCCACCGGAGGGAAGGTTCGTCCCGCAAACGATCGAGGCAGCTGTGCCTAGCGCCGATACCGTGGGCGGGTCGCAGCGCACACCCGGAGGCATCATGATCATCGACCTCGGCTCGGGGGGCTCGGCCCAGATCGGCGGCAAGGCCCGATCACTCGACGACCTCATCCTCGCCGGATTCGACGTACCGGCGGGGTTCGTGGTCGACAAGCAGACGATCGACTCGGTGTTGGCGAGTTGTCGCGAGACTCTCGACCGGCTGTACGGCGAACTGACGCCTTCGTCCGTACCCAAGATCGGTGCGGCCCTTCGCCGTACCACCGCATCTCTCCTCCTCCCCCCAGAAATCGAGGCCGAGATCGAGCAGCGGCTCGCCCCAGAGCTGAAGTACGCCGTCCGCTCCAGCGCGTCCCGCGAAGACGGCAGCGACTTGTCCTACGCCGGCCAGTTCGAGACGTACCTCGACGTCGCGTCGGCCGACGTGCCCGCGCGCATCGTCGACTGCTACCGGTCGTCGCTGTCCGATGCGGCGCTGACGTACATGCTCGACCACGGCGAACCGGCCGCACCGATGGGATTCGCCGTCGTCGTGCAGGAGATGGTGCCGGCGGAGGTCTCCGGCGTCGCATTCACGGTCAATCCGCTGACCGGCGCCGACACCGAGATCGTGATCGAGGCCGGTGAGGGGCTGGGCGCAGACCTCGTGGCGGGCCGGATCCATGCCGCGACGGCGATCGTGGACTGGTTCACCGGTGAGACCATGCGCAACGACGGTCTGCTGAGCCACGCCGAACTGGCCGCTGTGGCCGATGCGGCTTTGACCATCCAGCGGCACTACGGCTTTCCCGTCGACGTGGAATGGGCGATCGCCGAGGGCCGCTTGCGGATCCTGCAGGCGCGGCCGATCACTCGCCTGGCCTACACCGGCATCGCCGACCAGTGGTCGACCGCCGACTTCAAGGACGGCGGGGTCAGCGCGACGGTGTGCACGCCGTTCATGTGGAGTCTCTACTCCTACATCTGGGAGGACTGGCTCAAGAAGTTCATCCTGGATTCGGGTTTGTTGCGCGACTCGGACCTCCGCCCGCTGGGTCGGATGTTCTACGGACGGCCGTACTGGAACATGAGCGTGGTCAAGGACGCCATGGCCGCCGTACCCGGCTTCACGGAACGACAGTTCGACGAGGAGTTCGGCGTCGCGATCACGTACGAGGGTCCGGGGCGGACCACGCCGGTCAACCCCCGCACCCTCGTCAAGATCGGTCAGGTGGCACTCCGGCAGCGGCGCATCGTCGCAGTCCGCCGCAAGTACGCCGAATCCATCCGCAACCACCTGCTCGACGTGGCACAGTCGTACGCCGACCGGCTGACGACTGCGCTGACACCCCGCCAGGTGGTCGACGCGTGGCGCGGCCTCGTCACCGACGACTACCACGCCAGCGAGGGCGCCTACTTCTGGCAGATCTTCATCAACACCGTCCAGCAGGCGCTCGGCAAGGACGCGATCACGAAGGTCGTCGGCGCCGCCGACTACTTCACCCTGATCGGCGGGCTCGAGGACGTCTCCCATTTGCGGCCGTTCGAGGAGGCGTGGGCCCTGAGCCGGACGATCAGAGCGAACGACGAGTCGTCTCGTTACTGGCGCGATCACACCGTGGCCGAGATCACCGCAGAGGTGGATGCAGGCCGGGCCGAGCACGGTCTGGACACGATCGCCGGCCTGATCACGAGGTACGGCTACCACTCGGTCAAGGAGCTCGACGTCACCTACCCCGACTTCGACACCGACCACGCCGCAGTCGTCTCGATGGTGGCCGACGCGGTCGCGCTGACCGACGACTACGGGCCGAACGTCGACCGGACCCGGCATCGCGCAGCGTACGACGCCATCCTCGCCACGCTGCGTCACCGCTTGTCACCGCGGGCTTTCGAGGCCTTCGTCGGCAGGGTCGAGCGGACCCGCGACCTCCTGTGGTGGCGCGAGGAGTTCCGCGACGTGTCGACCCGCTACTACCACCTGATTCGGTGCTACACGCTGCGGCTGGCCGAGCAGTTGGTCGCCGAGGGAGTCCTGGCCGACGCAAGCGACGTCTGGTTTGCGACCATGCCGCAGTTGGTCTCCTACGTCGACGGAGTCCAGTCGGCCGACGACCTGCGCGCCGCGATCGACCGCCAACGGGCGTACTACGACTCGTTCCGGAACTACCTGAGCGAGAACGAGATCGGGCACGTCTTCGACCGACCGCGGGCCCCCGTGCTCCGGACGCCCGGCGCGATCCACGGCGTCGGCGGCAGCAACGGGGTCGTCGAGGGGACGGCCCGCGTCGTCACCGGTCTCGAGGAGATCGGGCGGCTGCAGCCGGGCGACATTCTGGTGACCCGGTTCACCGACACGGGCTGGACCAGCAAGTTCGCGATGATCTCGGGGCTGGTCACCGAGTACGGCGGGGTGCTCTGTCACGCGGCGATCGTGTCGCGTGAGTACGGCATTCCCTGCGTCGTCGCCGCGACGGACGCGATGCGACTGGTCCCCGACGGCTCGCAGGTCCGGGTCGACGGAACCGCCGGCGACGTGGTGGTGCTGTGACGTGATCGGCGTCTGGAACTCCTCGGTCGTGCTGACCTACCTCGGCGCGGCGGCGGCGACCGGCGGGATCGTGGCGGCGGTCGGCGGGCACGCCCACTGGGCCATCGCGGCCCTCGTGGTGGCAGGGGTCTGTGACCTGTTCGACGGGCTCGTCGCCCGCCGGTTCGAGCGGGATGCCCGGGCCGAAGCCTTCGGAGTCCAGATCGACTCGCTAACCGACGCGGTGTCGTTTCTGGCCCTACCGGTTGCGGTGGTTTCCCTCTTCGCTTCGGGGTGGTGGCTGGCGCCGGTGGCCGCGGTCTACGTCGTCGCCGGTCTGGCACGTCTGGCGTACTTCAACCTCGAGGTCGTCGAGGGCAGCCGTACCCACTACCGCGGACTGCCGGTCACCTACGCGGCCTTGGTCGTACCGGTGGTGACGATTCTGCCGCTCGGGATGCTCCGAGGACCGATCCTGGGGTTGGCCCTGTGTTCCCTCGCCGTTGCCTTCCTGGTGGACCGCCCAGTCCCGAAGCCGAGGGGGGCCGCGTACCTCGTGTTCGCGCTGCTGGCCGTCGGCGTCCTCGTGGCCCTGCCGTGGTTGGGGCTGGACCGCTGAGACGCCCGGTACCACCGCCTCGTGAGACCCTGGCGCGCGTGCCTGGGCAGATCTACGACCGCGTGACGGGTCGGACGTGCCCTGAGTCTCAGTACGGCGCTACCGGACTTGAGTTCCTGTACGGCAACCCCGTGGGCCGGCTGCTGCTCCGCGTCGTCGCCACTCGGCCGATGTTTTCCGAGCTGGCGACCTGGAGATGGCGCAGCCTTCGTTCCGCGGCGGGGATCGACGACTTCTGCCGACGGTTCGGCGTCGACGTGTACGACTACGTGAAACCCGAGGGAGGTTGGGCGTCGTTCGCCGACTTCTTCACCCGCGACTTCGCAGACGGAGCGAGACCGCTCGCGCAGAACCCAGCCGCCCTGGTCAGCCCGGCTGACGGGTTGCTGACGGTCGTTCCCATCGAGGCGGGAACCCTCGTCCTGAAAGGGATGTCGTACACGCTGGCCGGCCTGGTCGGCGACGAAGCCGTGGCCGCACTGTTCACAGGCGGGACCGCACTGGTCGTCCGACTGACCGTCGCCGACGCGCATACCTACGTCTACCCGACGTCGGGCAGGGTCGTCCGGCGTGGCCGGCTCGGTGGCCTCCTGCACACCGTCGGGCCGGCCGGCGATGCCCCCTTCCTGATGACGAATCGGCGGGCGTGGGAACTGGCCGACACTCCCTTGGGCCCGATGCTCACGGTCGAGGTTGGAGCCATGCTGGTCGGTCGCATCGTCAACACCGGGCCGACCCGCTTCGAGCGCGGTCAGCGCAAGGGTCACTTCGAGCCGGGCGGATCGACGATCGTCGTGCTGCTGGCAGCCGATGCCGTACGCATCGACGACGACCTGCTGGCCGCTTCGGCCCGCGGTCTCGAAACCCGCGTCAGGGCGTGCGAGCAGGTGGGTGTGCGTCATGACCGGTGAGGGCGAAGTCGGGGCGGATATGCCGGACCCGAACGAACCGCGGCCCCTGCCGTACGACGCCAGCAGCTCGGTCACCACGGCCGGACGCCCGCGCACGATGCTGGGCCGGCAGTGGCTCTACCTCAGTGAGATGTACCCCGTACCCTCCCGCCTGCTCGTCGCTGCCATCCTCTGGTTCGAGATCTACTTCGTGCTGCTGCTGAACTACGGGGTCACCCAGTTCCGGATCGGTCTCCCCGAGGCAGTCGGCACCTGGACGGTGTTCGCGTTCCTCCTGGTGCTGCGCATCGCCGACGACGTCAAGGACTACGACACCGACCAGCGGTTGTTCCCGCACCGGGCGCTGCCGAGCGGACGGGTCGATCGCCGCGACCTCGCGGTACTGCTGACGGTCGTCGTCGTCGTGACCACGCTGCTCAACGTCGCGTTCATGAACAACCTCGTGTTCTTCGCGTTCCTGTTCGTGTACGGCACGGGCATGAGCCTGTGGTTCTTCGCCAAGTCGAAGATCCAACCGAACCTGTTCCTGGCCCTTGTGACCCACAATCCGGTGCTGATGGTGCTCAACGTGTACGTGATCAGCTACGGAGTGATCGCCTACGGGCTCGCGCCGTTCACGCTGACGACGGTGCTGCTGGCGTGGACGATGTACTTCCCCGGCCTCATCTGGGAGGTTGCGCGCAAGATCCGCGCACCCCAGGAAGAGACCGAGTACGTCACCTACTCCAAGCTGTGGGGGTACCGGAAGGCGGCGTTGTTCGTGCTCGGTTTGGTGTGGGTCGACGTGCTGACCAACCTCTCGCTGGTGTATGCGGTGAGCCGGGTGGCGATGGTGCCGCTGTTGCTGAACGTGGGCTGGGTGACCTGGACGATCCTGCGCTGGGTGCGACGCCCGAACGCCTTCCAGTTGGGCCCGCGTGTCGACCGGTATACCTACATCGTGGAGGGCCTGATGGTGGTAGCGGTCGCGGTGTACCTGACGGTCGGGTATTTCTGATGGGCAAGGCTGCCGGGCTCGACCGGCTCGTAGCGCTCGGTGAGCGGGTGCCGCCGTACGTCGCGCTCACCACCGGCGCCGGGGCTGACGAGGTCCTGCGCCGGTACGACGAGATCGCGGGTTCCGCCGGAGTTGCCGTGCGGTCGTCGGCCGCCGACGAGGACGGAGTCGAAACGTCCCAGGCGGGCCGATACTCGAGTTTCCTCGACGTGACCAGGGATGACGTGGTGACCAGAGTCGGTGACGTGGTCGCGTCGTACCCCCACGGCCCGCGGACTGGCGACCACGTGATCCTGCAACGGATGCTGACCGCCGAACTGTCTGGGGTGGTGTTCAGCTCGAACCCGCGGGGGCTGGTCAGTGAGTCGGTGGTGGTCGTCGGGGCGGGCGCCGGGGCGGGGGTGGTCGACGACACCCCGGTCACGACCTACCACATCGACACGGTCGAGGGACGGGGGTTCCTCGTGCCCGGCGGCCCCGAACTGGCGCCGGCGCTCTTGGCCGAGGTGGTCGAGCTCGGGCTGCGTCTGGCTCGCGCGTGGCACGTGCCGGTCGATGTCGAGTGGGCCTGGGCCGACGGGATGCTGTGGGTGCTGCAGACGCGGCCGGTCACGGGCCTCGCGGCCACGAGGGTGACAGTGGACGCGTCGAACATCGTCGAGTCGTACCCCGGTCTGTCCCTCCCGCTCACGGTGTCGTTCGTCGAGCGGGCCTACGCCGGGGTCTTCACGTCGCTGGCCCGGCGAGTGACCCGTGATCCGCGGCTTGCGCAGCGGCTGGCGCCCGTGCTCGACCGCATGGTCACCGCGTCGTCGGGGCGGATGTACTACCGCCTGGATCACTGGTATCAGGTCATGCAGGTGATGCCGTTTCCTCGCCGCTACATCGCCGCCTGGCAGGACTCGCTCGGCGTGCAGGATCGGGCGTACGAGGTGTCCCACCTCGTCAGCGGACCCCGAAAGGTTCTCGTCGTCCTCAACCTGCTGAGTGCGCTCGCCGGCGTTCCGCGGGGGGTGGCTCGACTTCACGAGGAGGTACGGCAGACGCTCGCCGACGCCCGGCCCAGGATCGCCGCGGCCACCAGCCTCGACGAGCTCAGAATCGTGTACGACGAGGTCTCGGCCCTGTTCCGGAACTGGGACTGGACGCTGCTCAACGACGTCCACTCGTTCGTCGCGCCGGCGTTGCTACGGGCATGGTCGAGGCGTCTCAGTCAGGACGATTCGTCTATGGTGACAGGGATTTCCGGAATCGAGAGCATGCGGCCGATCGAGGCGTTGGCGTCCCTGGCCCGCCAGGCGTCCGGGTGGGAATCGGTCGTCGACGACGTCTCCGCCGCGGAGCTCGTGGCGTCGGACACCGAGACCGGACGTGCCCTGAGGTCGTACCTGGAGGAGTTCGGCGACCGGTACCTGGAGGAATTGAAGCTCGAATCGCCGACGTTCCGCACCCACCCGCGGCTGCTCGTCCAGGCGATCGGTGAGGCCGCGGCGCAGGGAGAGGCGGGCTCTGGAGGCACGGGCCGGCGACACCAGGCTCAGCCCCCTCGCGGGCTCGTGGCGAGGCGGTTGTGGGAGTGGGCGGCTGCGTCGATCGGGCGGCGTGAACTGTCGAGGCTCGACCGCGCGCGGGTGTACGGCATGGCCCGCCAGATCGCCCTGCGGGCCGGGGAGATCCACGTCGAGGCGGGGCATCTGGGGCGGGTCGACGACGTGTTCTGGCTGACGATCCCCGACGTGTTCACGCCCTCCGACCACCGGGCGAACGTCGCGCGCAGACGTACCGACTACGCCGGTTACGCGCAGCTGCCGCCGTACCGCCGGCTCGTGTTCGCCGGCGAACCGTACGACGTCCACCCGCCGCGGACGATCAGACTGCTCGACGGAAGCAGCGCCACCAGGAGCCGAACCGACGACGGGAGCGACCTGACAGGCACCGGAGTCTCGGGCACCCGGGCCACCGGGTCGGTGAGGGTCGTGCACGATCCCCGCACCCCGATCGAACCGGGCGAGATCCTGGTGACCCGTACGACCGATCCGGGGTGGGTCTTCCTGCTCCTGCGGGCCGGGGCGGTGGTCGCCGAGCGGGGATCCCTCCTCAGTCACACGGCGATCGTCGCGCGGGAACTGGGGGTGCCCGTCGTAGTCGGCGTCGCTGGGGCGACCGACCTGCTTCACGACGGAGATCGTGTCGAGGTCGACGCCTCTCGTGGCCGGGTCAGGCTGCTGACCGAAGGCTGACCAGGCCGTTTGCGCGTACGATCGCGACCATCCGAAGGGAGCTGCCCATGCGTCTCGTCCAGGTTGCCCTGAAAGCCACGGAGCTCGAGCAGTCGATCGACTTCTACGCCGACCTCACCGGATCAGGACCAACTGCCGTGTTCGACCCACCCGGCTTGGTCTTCTTCGACCTGGACGGCGTCAGGCTGCTCTTGGAACGCGAGGGCTCGGCTGGGATCGTCTATCTACGCGTCGACGACATCCATGCGACAGCTGAGCGCTATCGACACGTGCTCGCCGGTGAACCTCACGTGATCTTCACCCACACCGACGACAGCCTGGGCCCGGCGGGAACTGACGAGTGGCAGGCGTTCCTCAGGGACCCTGACGGCAACCTCGTGGGTCTTGTCTGTTGGCTGCCGGCGCGGCCCTAGTCTCTCCCGGCGTCGCAGCACCTGGGGGCTAACCTCGAAGCCAACGAGGAGGAACCGAGATGGAGATCACACCGGTGACCGACGCCCGGACCCTCCACGACTTCGTCGCGTTGCCCGGCAGGCTCCACCGCGACGGCACGTACGACCAGGATTCCCGCCGCGAACGTCTCCTCCTCGAAGGTTCCCACCCGCTGTCTGCCACCTTCGCCGTACGTGGACTCGTCGCCTACGCCCACGGCCGCCCGGTCGGCCGCATCGGGCTGACCACGTACCCGCGAGACCCGACCGGTTACGTCGGCTTCTACGACTGCCCCGACGACCCGACCGTGGCGGCCGCGTTGTTCGATGCCGTCGGCGACCTCGCGGCCGAGCAGGGGTGCTCGGTGCAGGTCGGCCCGGTCGACGCCTCGTTTTGGCTCCGGTATCGGCTCAAGGTGTCGGGATTCGACGAGAAGCCGTACGTCGCCGAGCCTGTGAACCCGCCCTACCAGGTGGCCCAGTGGCGGCAGGCGGCCTTCGGGGAGGTGGCGCGGTACCGGTCGGCCTACTACCACCGAACCCCGAAAGACCTGGTCGTCGAGCGGTTCGCCCAGCGATCTCGGCAGTTCTCCGGGTACGACATTCGCGCGGCCAGCGATCTGGACTGGTCCGTTGCCCTCGAGTACCTGCACCGCCTGCTCCACGAGCTTTACTCCGACTTTCCGGCGTTCCATCCGGTCGACCTCGACGCTTTCCGGCGGACCTTCGGCGACATGCGCTGGGCGGCGGACCTGGACGTGTCGTGCTTTGCGTTCCTCGGCGGTGAACCCAAAGCGTTCCTCGTCGCCTTGCCCGACTACGGGGTCGGCCTGTCGTCGCGGTCGACGGTACGGCGGATCCAGGCGTTACTGACTGCCAAAGTCACCAGGAGTCGGTACGTGCTGCCGTACCTCGGCACCACCGTGCCGGGTCTGGGATCTGCGCTCATGCAGCGCTTCACGACCCAGATGGCGGCGCGGCGGGCCGAGGTCGTCGGGGCGCTGTCGCAGGTCGGCAAGGCGAGCGAGGGGTACGGCAGCGCCTACCTCAGGGCTCGCAGCGAGTACGTGCTGCTCGCTCGCGAGTGCTGACGCCGATCACGGGCAGGGCGCCGAGACCTGCCCACCGGACGGGCTGGTGTAGCTGCAGGTCTTGATCTGGGTACCGGCCGGTGTGTTGACGATGGTGATGGTCCAGGTGACGTACGGGCCGCCACCCGGCATGGGGGCGTCCGTAGTCCACGAGTACTCGGGCGACGGGTGCGGAGTGCACTCGGGATCGAGGCATCGCATGGCGTGGGCGGAGGGGGCTGCATAGGCCCCGATTCCCAGGGCGAGTGCTGCAGCAGCGAGAGCGGCGCGCTTGAGCATCATGAACTCCTCGTGAGTGTGAGATTTCCGTCTCCCGATGTGAGGCGGACGTGTGATCTGAGCGTTGTCACACGTGCTGCGATACCCACGTAGAGACCCAGGTAAGTCCCTTTCGCAGGCGAGGACGGCGAGCCGGGGACCCCGAAAGCAGACCTCGTGTCTCGTCGGCTGGGCTGAGCGCGCGGCTGTAGCTGGTCGGCGCCGGAGTCTCAGCGGGGACGACGTTCGATCCCGGGGACTATCTCTCCGGCAGCGACCCGGGCGAAATCCTCCGGCAGGGTCGCGGAACTCGCGGCGGCAGGGGTAAGCGAGTAGTAATAGGGCGGATCGCCGGTGACCCTGACGCGCGGATAGACGCTCACCGAGAGGAGCCGATCCCGGTGATCTCCGACGGCAGCGAGTCCCTCACCGACCATGGCCGCGTCCCCGTCCGACAGGTCACTGCTCGCCGAGTAGACGGCGAGTCCGATGGTTTCCTTGCTCCAGTCGTAGGGATCGTGGGTCGAGAAATCGGCCTCGGGAGCGCGCCCGCTGATCGTCCACCAGGAGTCCTTCACCGAACGTCCGGGCGTCGGATTCAAGCTCCGGGCCATCACGCCGATCTGGCCGTCCCGTTTGATCTTCAGCTGTTGTCTCGCGGTCGCCAACGATGACGGACCGGTCCAGGGGCTGATCGTCACCCGGACGTTCGGGCTGTCGACCGGCGCCAAGGTGACTTCGTCCCAGTCTTTGACGAACGACATGTGCCGGACTTTGACCACCTTGACCGGATAGTCGGGGAACAGGACATCCACCTGGGCTTGGGCTCTGGCGACCGTCTCCTTGGATGCGGCGGTGCCGTACACGAACGTGTACCCAAGCCAGCCCAGGTAACCAGCCACGGCCAGCACGATCACGACCATCACGATCAGCGCGGTCCGGCATCCCCGGCGAGCCAGTACGGGTCTGTCCACTCGTTCCACGCGTCCACCGTAACGACGAGCACGCTCGATCCGACCCCGACGCCGTGCGTCGTAGGGGATCAGGTTGGTCCCTTCTGGTTTCGAGGGTGGATCCGACCGTCGATAGACTCGACACAAGCCAAGGGGGATTCTCATGACCGCGTTTTTCGTGATCGGTGGCATCGGCATCGCGTTGGTGCTCGTGTCCCTCGTGGTCGGGGAACACGTGCACGGCATCTTCGACGCTCTCGGCGGTGGCGACTGGTTCACCGGCGCATCGATGGCAGGCTTCCTCGGGGCGCTCGGATTCGGCGGGGCCATCGTGCTGGGCGTGTCCGGCAGCATGACGCTCGCGATCATCGCCGGCGTGCTGCTGGGGCTGCTATTTGGTGGGTTGGTCGCCTACCTCGTCATCCGCCTGCGCAACACTCAGGAGGGCGGGGCGCCGTCGTCGTCCGACCTCGTCGACCGTGAGGGCGTCGTCATCTCCGACATTCCCGCCGACGGCATGGGCGAGATTCGGATCGTCCAGGGCGGCCACATCACCAAGCTCAACGCTCGTTCAGCCGTACCCCTCAAAGCAGGCACGCAAGTGAGCGTGACCGACGTGCTGTCTGCCACGTCGGTGCGTGTCGTACCCACCTACCGCTAGACAAAACCCCCCACCACGAAAGGGAAATATCGTGTCGTCTGTCGTACTTGGCGTGATCGGTCTGGTCGCACTCGTCGTGCTGCTGGCGATCCTCGTCGTCACGCGCTACAAGGTTGCCGGACCCAACGAGGCCTACATCGTCACCGGTCGCAAGGGCAAGGAGATTCGTGACACCGTCACCGGAGCCATGTCCCAGGACCTCTCCGGCCAGAAGGTCGTCATGGGCGGCGGCGTCTTCGTCCTGCCGTTCGTGCAGCGGCTCCACGTGCTCGACCTGTCCAGCCGCCGAATCCCCGTCACGATCCGCGGCGCGGTATCGGGGCAGGGCGTCAAGTTGAACCTCGACGGCGTCGCGATCGTCAAGGTCGGCGGCAACGAGGACCAGATTCGGGCCGCGGCTCAGCGGTTCCTGACCCAGCAGGACCAGGTCGAACCCTTCACGCAGGAAGTGCTCGCCGGAGCCCTGAGGTCGATCGTCGGCTCGATGTCGGTGGAACAGATCATCCGCGACCGGGCCGCGTTCGCGCAGCGGGTCGCCGAGGAGTCCGAGGCCTCTTTGACCGGCCAGGGTCTCAACCTCGACACCTTCCAGATCCAGGACATCACCGACGACGGGTCCTACCTGTCCGACCTCGGCCGCCCCGAAGCAGCGCGCGTCGGCCAGTTGGCGGCGATCGCCGAAGCCGGCGCTCGCCAGGCGGCCGAACAGTCGCGACTCGCGGCTGACCAGCAGATCGCCATCGCGCACCGGGAGCTCATGCTCAAGCAGGCCGAGATCAAGGCAGAGACCGATGCAGCCGCCGCCCAGGCCGCTGCGTCCGGCCCGCTGGCCCAGGCCGACCGCGACCAGGCCATCCTCACCGAGCAGGAGAAGGTGGCCGTACGGCAGGCTGCTCTGAAGGACCGTCAGCTCGACACCGAGGTCCGCAAGCCGGCCGACGCCGAGCGGTACCGGGTGGAGACCGCCGCCGCGGCCTCACGCCAGTCCGCGATTCTCGAGGCCGACGCGAAGAAGGCGGCAGCGATCGCGGCCGCCGAAGCCGATGCCGAGAAGGCCCGACTGACCGGTGAAGGTGACAAGTCCCGGCGCGCCGCGCTCGCCGAGGCGGTGGCCATCGAAGGCGCCAAGGCCGGAGAGGCCGAGAAGGCCCGCCGCGTGGCCGAGGCCGACGCCGTACGGGCCGAGGGCGAGGCGACCGCGTCTGCCATTGCCGCCAAGGGAACCGCAGAGGCCGAAGCGATGCACAAGAAGGCCGACGCGTACGGCCGGTACAACCAGGCTGCGGTGCTCGAGATGCTCGTCTCGGTGTTGCCCAGCATCGCCAAGGAAGTAGCCGCCCCGATGGCCAGCATCGACAAGCTGACAGTCATCAGCGCCGACGGCGCGAACGAGTTGCCGAAGCAGGTGGGTACGAACGTGGTCCAGGTTCTAGAGATGCTGAAGAGCACGACCGGAATCGACCTGCAGTCACTCGCGGCCCGCTACACCAGCACCCCGAGCACCGAGGCCGGCGCTGTGGAGGCCAAGCGCGGCACCCAGTGACCTGAGGCCCGTTCACCCAGCACAAGCGGGACACGACGTCCCCTCAACGCGCGACACGCCGTGTTGAGGGGACGTTTCGTCGAATGAGGTCGCGTTTTGTCCCACTGAGCAGTGCAGCCGGGTCAGATCCGGGGCCACATGTCAGCGACGGGCCCAGCGCAGGAGCGCGACACCCGCACCGGCGAGGGCGGCGGCAGCGACAGCCGCGACCGCGTTACGCCGAGCAGGCGCCCGGCGCGGTTCGGGAACAGGGAGTCCGACATCGAGCAGCGTCACGGTGCCGTTCGTACCGTCCACCCGGATCCGATCTCCGGTCGCGATGCGTTGGGTCGCGACACCGATACCGAGCACGGCGGGGATGCCGTACTCCCTTGCGACGATCGACGAATGGGACAGCAGACCGCCGACATCGGTGACCACCCCGGCCGCGAGGGCGAACAGGGGAGTGAACGCGGGGGTGGTGATGCTCGCGACGAGGATCTCGCCGGGCCTCATCGTCGACAGGTCGTCGGGAGACGCGACGAGTCGGGCCCGGCCTTCGACGGCTCCGGCTGAGGCGCCCAGCCCGCGGAGCACGCGTCCGGTCTGGTCACCCTCCCGGGCCGGCATCCACTGCTCGAACAGAGTGAGCATCCCCCGACGGGGCAGATATCCGGGCGGACGAAGGGATTTCTGCGCCGTCCAGCGCTGACGACGCTCGGCCAGGCGGCCACGCAGGTCGACGATCTCCCCCTCCGGGACGAGGGGTGTCGGCGGCCAGAGCGGGGTCGCGTAGCCCGAAGCTGCCTTCGCAACCGCAGCATCGTCGAGCCTCGCCGCGAGGTCGTCGAGCTCGGTCGCCCTGAGCCAGAAGACGTCGTCGGACCGCTCGAGAACTCCCTGCGCCGTGAGTCGGCGGCCGACTTCGAGCAGCATCGCTCGCAACGCCGGCCAGCCCAATCCGACATCGGCGAGAGCATCCTCGCGTTGCGGCGCTGTCTCCTGAGCCCGTCGGAGCGTGGTCGTCAGCAATCTCCGCCTGATCGGGTCGACGCGGTTCAGCAAAGCCTGGGTCGCGCGTTCACGCTCGGCGGCGGCGCGGCGCTGCCGTACGACCGGGTCGCGATCGCCGCGCGAGTCGGCCACGAAGAACCGGAGCGTCTCGATGACGGGGCGTGGGTCGTCGGCGGGTACGGGGTTTGCGAAGTCGAGGTTGAACACCGTGTGACCGTGGTCGGCCAGAAAGGCGCCCAGCCGCCTCGACCACTCGGCCCACACATCGCCCGACACCCCGGCGGGCGGGGTGGCCGCTTTCGGGTCGAAGGCAGCATCGGCGAGAGCGCGCGCGAGCCGCGGTTGAGCACGTACCCATCTCGCCAGCGCGTAGGCGTCCTTCTCCGCCTGGATGGGCTGAGAGTCGTACCCGAGCAGGTAGACCGTCGACGCCGGGTCGTCGCCGCGTTTGGCGAGCCGGTCGTAGACCGTGGCGAACGTCATCTCGGCCGAGGCCGACTGCGGGATGATCGTCTGCACGGTCGCGTAGTAGGCGCATCCTCCGGCGAGGAGTTCGGTGGCTCCGGCCACGAGTTCTGCCGCTGACAGATTCGCCACCGGCCTCGCGGCCCACGTTTCGGTGAGGCGTCGGTAGCGCGGGCGAGCGTCCTGCTCCCAGGCGTTCACCAGTTCGTGGCGCAGATGCCCGAACAGGGCCGGCATCATCGACGGGGTCTTCCGCAGGAGGTTCATGAAGGCGGCGCGGGTGTATTCGTAGTAGGCGTAGCCGTTGATCGTGACGAAGTCGATGCCCGGATCGGCTCCGAGATCGACCCCGATGCGGGCCATCAGGCCGACCAGGCCGGCGGGTACGGCGACCCGGGTCAGATCGGCGAACAGCGGCGTGAGCGGGTCGGGCAGTTGCTCGACGATGCTGGCCCTGAAGTAGAGGCCGTCGGCCTTCGGTGCCAGCCACTCGGGTTCAGCCACAGCACGTACGGCAGTGGTAACCGGCCGCGCTTGCAGCAGCCACGCCGTACCCGCATCCAGAGCCCACTCGATGTCTTGAGGTGCCCGGAAGTGACGGGCGACCTGGCGTCCGAGAGTGGCGAGCAGCCGTACCTGGGCATCGGTGAGCACCCGCGCGCGCCGGGTCCCCTCGTCGAGTTCTCGGGTGACGACACCGTCGACGCCCGGGATGATCGTGGTCGTCTGGTCACCCCGCTGGAGGGTCACCGTGTCACCGGTGACGACGTAGGTATCGGGGGTGACAAGGCCGGCGACCAAGGCCTCGCCGAGTCCGCGAACCGCGTCGATCACGACTTCGTCAGCCGACCCACTGACCGGGTTGACGGTGAACAAGACTCCTGAGGCGGAGGCGGGGACGAGGCGCTGGACCACGACGGCCATGCCGAGTTTCGCCGGAACCGCGGCTCCGGACGCGGCGAGCCGTGCGCGGTACGCCAAAGCCCGCTCGCCGTACAGAGAAGCCCAGCACGCACGTACGGCATCGACCACCCCGTCGGCCGTGGTCACGTTGAGGAACGTGTCCTGCTGGCCGGCGAACGACGCCTCGGCGAGATCCTCGGCGGTGGCCGACGATCGTACGGCGACCGGTCCGTTGCCGAGGTGGGCGTACGCCTGACGGATCAGGTCGGCGATCTCGGCCGGAACCGGCACCCGTTCGAACTCGTCCGCGATCGCGCGGGCGGCATTGGTGGCACTGGCCGGCGACGCGACGGTGACACCCGAGGCAATCTGGTCGATGCGTTCGACCATCGCCGGGTCGACGAAGGCGTCGAACGCCTCGGTCGTCACGACGAACCCGCCCGGCACCGGGAATCCGGCCCTCACGAGTTCTCCCAGATTGGCACCCTTGCCGCCCGCCGACGCCACATCGGCGCGGCCCAGCTCCGCCAGCCACCGGATCATGGCCCGACTCTACGCCGGGACCGCCGGCTGGAACCGGTGCTCGAGAAGGCCGGGGGTGCGAACCGGTGAGCCCGCTCACGATCGGCGACCAGCCGGTGCGCGCCGGGTAGGGTGGGCGCTTGTGCCAGCCGACCTGATCGCCCGAACTCGGGAGATCGTCGACCCTCGCCCACTACCGGAGATGCTGGCTGCCTCCTCGTCGTTGTCGTGGGTGCGCGCCGGCGACGGAATCGTCGGTCTGGGGGAGTCCGTACGGCTTCCACTCGGTCGGCGGGGGCTCTCCGAAGCTGCCGACCTATGGCGCGACCTGTCGGCCCGTTCCCGGGTCGACGACCAGGTACGCCTTCCCGGGAGTGGGCTGGTTGCGTTCGTGTCGGCCTCGTTCGCGCCCGACGACGGGGTGCTCGTGGTGCCCGAAGTGATCGTCGGCCGCGCCAAGCACACGACCTGGCTCACCACGATCGGTGACGCGGACAAGTCGAAGCTCCGCGATGCCGTGGCGCCGCTGCCGCACGGGCCGGTCCGGGTCCGCGACGGATCACTGGATCAGGCTCGATGGCGCGACGCGGTGGCCGACGCGGTCCGACTGATCGGCTTAGGCGAGGTCGACAAAGTCGTGCTCGCACGTGACCTGGTCGCCGACTGCGACGACGATCTCGACCTGCGCTGGCTGGTTCGCCGCCTGGCGGCTGCGTACCCGACGTGTTGGACGTACCTCGTCGATGGTCTCGTCGGAGCCACCCCTGAGCTGCTGATCGCGAGTCGCAAAGGCCTGGCGATGTCGCGAATCCTGGCTGGAACGATCCGCCGGACCGGCGACGACGAACACGACCTGGCGCTCGCCGCCTCGTTGGCCCGGTCGGGCAAGGACCTCGAGGAACACGCCTACGCCGTGCAGTCGGTGGCCGACATCCTGAGTTGGCACTGCAAGACGCTCAACGTGCCCGAATCCCCGTTCGTGCTGCACCTGCCGAACGTGATGCACCTGGCCACCGACGTGACGGGCCCGCTGCGGCACGGCAGACGCCGTACCTCCGTGCTCGACCTCGCCGCCGACCTGCACCCGTCCGCGGCCGTCTGTGGCACCCCACGCGACAAGGCATCCCAGGTCATCGCCGATCTGGAACACATGGATCGAGGCAGGTACGCCGGACCCGTCGGCTGGGTGGATTCCCACGGTGACGGCGAGATCGGGATCGCCCTGCGCTGTGGCCAGCAGACCGGCCCTCGCCAGATCAGGCTGTTCGCTGGCTGCGGCATCGTCAACGGCTCCGACCCCGAAGCGGAGCTTGCCGAGACGGAAGCCAAGTTGGAGCCGGTCCTGAGCGCTCTCGGCGTGGCCCCTCATCACCTCGGCCGCCCCCTCGTCCGGGTTGCTACGGAGACGGACTGAGCGGTCGGGCGCCTGCTGGCCGCTCAGCTAACCGGAGACCGAGTCAGCGCCGCCTCGACCTCGATCTGAATCCGGCGATGAAGAGCTGACAGCGCCTGACGAGGCATCGGCACTTCGATGACCTCGATCCCCGTCGGCACGGTCGCGAGAAGTGAACGCAGTTCGTGGATGCTGACCCGGTGGAAGCGAATCCCGTAGCCGGCGCACAGATCGGCCATGCTGGCACCCACGGGGGTGCCGAACACCCGCTCGAACGAACCTGTCAGCCGGTGGGGTTCCAGCGTCTCGAAGATCCCACCGCCGTCGTCGTTCGCGACCACGATCTGCAGGCGAGCTCGACCGTCGCGTTCGCGCACGGGTACGGCGAGGGCCGCCAGATCGTGGAGGAACGTCAGGTCGCCGACGAAGGCTCGCGTCGGCCGGCCGGTCGCCATGGCGACGCCCAGTGCCGTACTCACCGTGCCGTCGATCCCTGCCACCCCCCGATTGGCGAACACCCGCGCCCCGGTCGGCAGCGGGGTAGCCACCAGGTCGAGGTCCCGGATCGGGTTCGACGCGCCCACCACCAGGGCATCGGCGGGGCCCGTCGCGGCCGCGATCACCCCGCTGACGTGCAGCCCCTTCGCCACGGGCCACTCGGCAAGGCACCGGCGCACGATGTCGTCGGCGGTGTGCCCGGCTTGGCGCCAGATCGCGAGCCACTCGGGTGAGTCCGGGTACGGCACGGCCACCCCCGACGCCCGGGTTACGGGTCGTTCCGGGCCAGGCTCGTCGTCGTACCGCGTCACCTGGACGACCTCCACCCGCTGGTCGGCGAGGAGGGCGGCGACCTGGCGCGAAAGGGTGGGTCTGCCGTACACGACCACCCGTTCGACGCGCTCGGCGAGGTGCGGCACGACGAGCCGGTAGGCCGGAATGAGGCACGGACCGCCACGGGCATCGGACGTTGGCTCGGCGAGCAGCGGCCAGCGGGCGAACTCGGCCAGGTCGCGGGCGGCCTGACCGGCGTGGTCGCCGGCGACGACGACGGTTCGGGGTCCGACGGTGAGGTGCGCGATGCCGTTCTCGTCGGGCGTCCCGGACAGACCTTCGTCAGTCCTCTCCTCGTCGACTGCCGGACCCGCGGCCGACACGGATCCGTCCAGCGGACCGTCGGGGACCAGCGGGAGGTCGAATCGGAGGTTGAGATGCACCGGCCCGGGTCGGTGACCGAGGCCACCGTGGGCCAGCTCGTACCCACCGATCGCCCAGCCCGGCGCTTCCTCGGTCGGGTCGACGTCAGCCGACCAGACGGGGATGTCGCCGAACATCGTGGCTTGCCAGGGTGTGGTCTGGTTGGCCCACGTGTGGCGGAGGCGATCGGGACGGTCGGCGGTGAGCACGAGCAACGGCACGCCCGAGTGCCGTGCCTCGACGACGGCAGGCAGCAGGTTGGCGACCGCCGTACCCGACGTCGTCACGACCGCCGCCGGGTGATCCGGGTCGCCCTTGCCGAGCCCCAGAGCGAGGAAACCAGCCGTACGTTCGTCGTGTCTCACGTGCAACCTGACCGCACCGCCCCGCTCGGCAGCTTCTGCCGCGTAGGCGAGGGGCGCCGAGCGTGACCCGGGCGCCAGCACGATGTCGCGCAAACCGGCCCCGACCAGGTCGGACACGATCCGCACCGCGGCGTCCACCGCCGGGCTGCCCGTCGTCATGAGATCTCCTCTGCCCGGCCCTGAGCCGATCCAACCACGTCGCGGAGTGAGCCGGACAGTCGGCCATGCGGACCGAAACTGCCCCCGGATGGGACCCCGATCGAATGTGAACGCGACAAAAGGCGATCTGCGGGCAGTTTCGGTACGGCTCCGACCTCAGACCAGCCTCCGCCAACACCGCTCCAGGCGGGCCAGCCACCACGCGCGACGATCGGGGGAGGCGAGTACGGCAGGCCGAACCGGCTGCGGGGCGGTCGGCAGCACCAGGAGTCGGCCCTGCCGTGGCAGCAGAGGCGCGGCGACCACGTCCGCGGCGAACAGCGCTGCCGTACCCAGACCGCAGGCCGGAGGGTCGTCCGGCAAGGCCGCTGCGGCAGCCACCCCCGCGGCCAGGCCGACGCTCGTGTCGAGGGCCGACGATACGACCACCTCGACGCCGAGAGCGGAGAGTTGTTCCGCCACCGCGAGCGTCGCCCGGACACCGCCGAGCGGAGCCACTTTCACGACGGCGACGTCGATCGCGCCTGATCTGGCCACGATCAGGGGATCGTCGGCCTTGCGGATGGATTCGTCGGCGGCCAACCTCACGTCGAGCCCCCGCCGCCGGATTTCCCCACGTAGCTGCACCAGCTCTGGCACCGTCGCGCAGGGCTGTTCGGCGTAGTCAAGGCCGACTTCCGCCAGTTGGGTCAACGCCTCGGTGGCAGCCGCCACCGACCACGCCCCGTTGGCGTCGACCCGGATGGCGACGTCGGGCCAGGCGGCTCTGACCGCCCGCACCCTGGCCACGTCGTCGGCGATCGTCTGGCCGACCTCGGCCACCTTCACCTTGACCGTCGAGACTCCGTCGAATCGGTCGAGCAGGGGCCCCACCTGGCGGGCAGGTACGGCGGGGACCGTCGCGTTCACCCGTACCCACTCCCGTCGCGCAGCCGGCCACCCCGTCCACGCCGACTCCAACGCCGACGCCAGCCACGCACAGGCTTCGGCGTCGCCGTACTCGACGAACGGCGAGAACTCGCCCCAGCCCGCAGGCCCTTCGATCAGTACGGCTTCCCGCCTCGTGATCCCCCGGAACTTCACCCGCATCGGCAGCGACACCACGATCGCCGAATCCAGGACCTCTTTCAGCGGAGGCAGGGCGACCATCGACACGGAGTCAATCCTTCCCGATCACGCGCATCACCGCCGAACCCAAGGACTGGCTCTTGACATGGAATACATCCGTATCCTAGCGTTCACATCGGGATACGAACGTATTCTCTTCTCTCGCAGGAGGACCTCATGAACGAGACCTTTCACCCCACCCAGGCCGAAGCCAGTGACCGCGAGGCGGCCGTGTGGAACGTGCGCCTGCCCTGGGTCGCGGGAGTCGCGATGGCCCTGGTGCCAGTGCTGTTGACCACGGTCGGATTCGCCGTCGCCGGCGCTACCCACCAGTCGGACCGGGTGACGTACCTCGCCGGTGCCGCAGCGACCGCCGTCAGCGCCGTCGTCGGCTTCCTGATCATGGTCGCGGCGAAACCGACCTTGGCGCAGTTCGGGTTCCGGAAGCCAGAGAACGTGCGGAAGGCCTTGTGGTTCGTCCCCGCTGCCCTGCTGCCGCCGATCGCGTTCTTCGCCACCGGGTTCTCCGTCTCGCCGTCGCTGGTGCTCGGCTTCGTGTCGATGGCTGGGGCGGCCGCGTTCAACGAGGAAATCTGGTACCGGGGTCTGGTCATGAGCGTCTTCCGCAACCGGGGCACCAAAGTCGCGGTGGCCGTGTCGTCGATCCTGTTCGGCGTCCTGCACCTCGTGAACCTGTTCGGCGGCAAGTCGATCACCTACGCGGCCCTCCAGTTCGTCTTCGCTGTGCTGTTCGGCCTCGTCGCGGCGGAGTTGTACGCCATCACCCGCAGCCTGGTGCCGGCGATCGTGTGGCACGCCACGTACGACACGGCTGCCTACCTGAGCGGTGATTCGCTGTCGACGCCCGCCCTGGTCGCCATCGCAGTGATGGTCGCGATCCTGGTCGCCTATGCCATCTTCCTGTGGCGGAAGCTCCCCCGATGACCCTGGTGGCCGAACGCGCAACCCCTAGTCTGGCCGCCATGGAACTGACCCCCCGACAGGCCGAGTTCGCCGATGCGGCCCTCCGCCTCGTCGCTCGGGAGGGGATGGCGTCGGTGACGTTCAGGTCCGTGGCGGCCGAGTCGGGCTGGAGTCTCGGAGCGGTCCAGAAGGCCTACGCCAGCAAGGACGAGATCGTCACGGCCATGTTCGCGCGGCTGCGCCAGACTCCGGGGCTGGTGCCGGCCGGTGAGCCGGGACGACCCACTCTGAGCGCGTGGCTCGTCGACCTGTTCTGCTCGATCATGCCGATCGACGCGCACCGGCGGGATCTCACCCTCCAAGGCTCGGCCTTTGCCGAGCGGGCCGCGTACGACTCGACGGTCGGCCAGGCGATCCTGGCCTCCGACGACGAGTTGCGGGGCCTGCTCGCCCAGCTGGTACGCAGGGCCCAGGGCGAAGGTGAGGTATCAGCCGACCTGGACCCGCATTTCGTCGCGTGGGCCTTCCTGGCCGTCGCCCAGGGGGCTGCGAACCAGTTGCTCTACGGGCCTGGTGAGCTCGACGTCCTGCACCGGCGAGCCGAAGCTCTGGTTGCCGCATTACTGCGGGGCTGACGTAACTGCGGGGCTGACGCACCGAGCCGCAGGACGCGACCAGGGGATCGGGACGACCGACGCATCGACCGTCCCGATCCCCTGCCGAAACGTTGATCAGGCGTCGAGGTCGGCCCCGGCCCGTTCGGGAGCCAGAGCGACCGCGACGAGCGACACCGCAGCACAAGCGATGATGAAGATGCCGATCGGCACGTAGCTGGCGTAGGCCGCGAGCAAGGCCGTGGCGATCAACGGAGCCGGTCCGCCCACGATCGCCGCGCCCACCTGGTAGCCCATCGAAACCCCGGTGTAGCGCACATCTGCGGTGTAGCTCTCGGCGAAGAACGTGCCCAGGATCGACCCGTAGCTCGACCAGATCACCCCGAACCCGATGACGACCGCCACCGTGAACAAGGCCACGTTCTTGGTGTTGACCAGCCACAGGAACGGGAGGATGTAGGCCGCGACCGCGACCGTGCCGATGATGAACAGGCGCTTGCGGCCGATCCGGTCGGACAGCGATCCGAACCCCAGCATGACCGGAATCGCAACCAGGGCAGCGATCAGGACGGCATTCAAAGCTTGGGCTCGGGTGTAGCCGAGCGAGACGGCGTAGGAGACGGTGAACGTCGCGAACAGGAAGAACGTCGAGGTCTCGATGAACTTCGCGCCGATCGTGATCAGCACGGCCTTCCAGTGGTTGCGCAGGGTTTCGAACAGCGGCACCTTCGCGGTCTGGTTCT
>JBDHZQ010000013.1:0-42255 GCA_039811945.1 Propionibacteriaceae bacterium | reverse complement strand
CGCTCATGCCGTACCGAATGTGCCCGAGGACGAGGAGTTGGCGCGTTCAAACGAGAATGACCCTCGCCTCAGGGGCAGATTGCGTACGCACCTGGCGACAGACAATCACTATCGAACACGAGGCCCGAGCTAGGTCACTGCGCTTCGGAGGGAGCGCCGTCGTACTCGGCTTCGGCGACGTCGAGAAACACCCCGTCGACGACCGGCGGGTCGCCCACGATCCAGGTGACCTTCTTCTTCGCCTTCCCTTTCGCGTTGAACGGCGCACCAAGGCCCGTATCGGTCATCCGACGGTACGCGTCACCCTCGATCCCCACTCGACCACTGGTGTTGACTTGCGCGACCATCGTCGCCCGCTGCCCCGAGGCGGTCACGTTCGCGTTCGTCCACAAGGTCGCTCCCCCCAGAGCTTGCGCCATGCCGCCCCCGAGACCCTGCCCCATCCCCGCGGGCAAGGCCACTGCCGGGCCCGACAACGAGAAGTTGGTCATCCCGGAGGCGATCAAAGCGTCGGCGCCGGCCGCTGCCGTACCCATCTGTCGTTGCAGGATCGACTGGAGCTGGGTGTCGCCGAGGCGGCCCAGATCGAAGGTGTAGTCGAGTCCCGATCCGGAGAGGAAGTGCTGCTCCAACGCGTTTCCGGCGTTCGCTAGCAACTGTTGGTGCAACGCATAGTCGTTGGTCGTCGGAGCGATTCCCCCGTACGTACTCCCGTCACCAGGGACCGCAGGGTGCGCCGTACCCACCTGCCATCCCGACGGCACACCGCTGACATACCCCCCAGGCATCGAACCCAACTCGGATGTGGAGAGGTTCCTGCTGTCGTTCCAGATCCTTCCGCCGGTGACCTTGTCGAGCACGTCCATGACGGTGCCGAACAAGCTGGTGGCCTTGCTGAGCACCGAAGCAGCTTTCGAGACATACCCGCCGATCTCCACGCACTTGGCCAGCGCACCCGAGAACGTCTTCGCCACCCAGGCCAACGTCTGAGCCAGCTTGGCCCCCATCCAGGCCGCGAACGCCGCGAGCGTCGCCCCGAAGCTGCACCACGACGAGGCCAACGCCATGAGGGCCTTCGTCACCGCGTCCTTCACGAACTTCTTGACGATCCCCATGACGGTCTCTTTGAGTGCGGCCGTTACCGTACCCACGCCTTGCGTCAACATCGCCTGCACCTGGAGTTGGCCGTTGGCACCTGCGTGTGATCTGACGAGCTGACTCGCCGATGCTTCGAAGCTCTGGGCCGCTTCGCCTTGCCACTGGTCGAGAGCAATCTCTGCCGCGCTCAAGACAGAGCCGGCGATCGCTTGGATCTCGGCGCCCTTCGACTGCACGGAACCGACGAATCCGCTGATGGCTCCGGCATCGCCGAGCAGCGCATCCAGGCAGCGCTTGAGGGGCTTGATCGCGTTGATGATGATGTCGACGAGTTTGTCCACGGCTGCGCCGACGAGCCAGCCGGTGGGATCCGAAGCGATGTTCAAGATCCCGAGCGAGTCCTTGCCGTTGGCGATGTTGCCGATCGTGGTGAACGTGTCTCCGATATCGGCGAGGGTCGTGGCTGCGCTGCTGAAAGTCGTGAGAATCGAGCGGTCCATGTCACTTCCCCGAAGCCAGCGCGCGGACGACCGACATGATGAGGGTCTCGGAATCGTCTTCCTGTTTCTGGTACCGGACACCCGTCTCACGCAACAGGTCGCTCGTCGTCGCCACGGCGCTGGCGAGCCCGGTCAGGATGCCCGCGTTGGACCCGAGGATCTTCGAGATCAGGTAGTTGGCCAACGGGGCGATGAAGACGCCGAACATCTGTGCTGACGGCACCCCGCCTTGCTGGCTGACGGCCTGCAACCGGTCCCCGCAGGTGGCCAACTGGGCCGACCCTTCGGACAGATTTCCTCGGTTGTGACTGGAGAAGAGCGAAGTGCCGGGCGAACCCAATAGTTCGGCGGTTGCACTTGGGGTCATCGTCGTGGTCCTTCTGCGTCGGAGGGGTCAGTCGGGTCGTCCAGGATGTCGGCCAGGTGGACCCGGCCGCTGTGAGGTACGGCTTCCGCCTCGGCGGGCTCGGCCGGATCGGCGTAGGCAAGGGAGAACAGAGCCGCATCGGCTGCCGGGTCTTCAGACAAGGGCGATTCCAACAGGATCGCGGCCACCTGCTGGCCGGCGTGACTGACGGCTGCCCGGTACAGCCGCATGAACTCCGCTTGCAGTTGGGTCGCGGTGTGCTGACCCACGCTGGAACCGAACACGACATTGTCGAGCGACCCGCTCGGAGTGACCGTCACCACCATGCTGCGCGTCTCCGCCGTACCCCTCGTCGTCGCCATCCGTCGTTCCAGCGCGTCGCCGGCGGCAGTCAACGCCGCGATCTCCCGCCGCATCCGGTCGTCGAACCCGGCCGGATCGTCCAGCATCCCCGACAGCGGCACCGGGGATCCCACGAGCACCTCCCGTGGGTCCCCCACCGGAACCACCCCGATCGGGCCCCCGAACGACTCGGCGAATCGGTCGAACTCCGGATCGGCCGGGAGGTCGTGCACCGTCGCGTCGCGGGGCACTTCAGCCGCGTCGACCGCCAGCTCGGTCACCGGTTCCCCGATCGACTCCAGGCGAGCGACGGTCTCCCGGATAGCTTCGGGGGGAGCCTGCCGGATGGGTTCGGCGAGTTCGGGTACGGCCCCCGCCAGCGCTCTGTTCGCCCTCGCCGACGCCTCCAGGTACAACTCCAGCAGCGCGGTCCGGAGCCCGTCCGCCCCGGCTGCAGGGGCTGCGTCGCGCAGCATCAGGTCACGAATCTCTCCCGACGGTCCGACGACCATCCGGCCGTACGAACTCTTGGCCCAGCCCGACACCTGCGCCAGTCGTTGCTCGGCCGCCTGAGCCTCCGCTGCGGCGGTGAGGCTCCAGCGGGCCAACTCGTTGACGAAGTCGCTGGACTGGTCGGTGTCGATCCCGGCCGCCGACGGGTCCTGCGACGAGTTCATGAGAAACCTTTCATGTGTCGGATCGGGGTCATTCAAGCCGCTGGGAGGGCCACCGAGCCACTCCGTGACCCAGCTCCTAGCCGAGGACGTCGTTGCCTGCGAAGCTGACCGTCGTGAATTCCCTAGTCAACGGGGTTCTGCTGGCTCAGTTCCCGGGTACGGCCGTACCACCCTGGCTCGCCGAAGCCGTGGTCGACGGTCTGGCGGGCGTGTGCCTCTTCGCCGAGAACACGCCCGATGTCGCCACGACCCGACGGCTGACCGACGAGCTGCAGGGGTACCGCACGTCAGGGCCGCCCCTGATCGTCGCCCTCGACGAGGAGGGCGGCGACGTCACTCGGTTGCAGGCGGCGACCGGGTCGAGCCTGCCCGGCCAGGCTGCGCTGGGGGTCGTCGACGATCCCAATCTGACCGAGATCGCTGGCGCACGTCTCGGGCGGGTTCTGCGATTGGCCGGTGTCACCCTCGACCTGGCACCCGTGCTCGACGTCTCGAGCGAGCCACTCAACCCGGTGATCGGCGTGAGATCGTTCGGAGCGGATCCTGCTCTGGTCGAGCGTCATGGTCGTGCGTTCGTCGCAGGTCTCCACCAAGCTGGCGTTGCGGCCTGCGGGAAACACTTCCCCGGCCACGGTGCGACTGTGACCGATTCTCACGAGAGCCTGCCGATTCTAGACCTGGACCTGGCCACGCTCGCCGATCGGGACGAGCTGCCGTTCACCCGGGTCGGCCTCGACGCGGTGATGACCGCTCACGTGGTCGTCCCCAGTCTCGGACCCGAGCCGGCGTCGCTGTCTCGGTGGGCGACCGATCGTGTGAGGGCTGCGGGGATCGCTGGGCCGATCGTCACTGATGCCCTCGGGATGCGTGCGATCGAGGGCAGGTACGACCTGGGTGAGGCGTGCGTCAGGGCGCTGGCGGCCGGTGCCGATCTGCTCTGCCTCGACGCCCCACAGAATCGCGATGCCGAGACGGCCTTCCGTACGGCATCGGCTGCCATTCAGTCGGCCCTCGACGAAGGTCGCCTGTCACCCGATGCGCTTCGAGAATCAGCTCTCCGGACGGCCGCTCTGGCCCGCCGCACGGCGGGCCAGAGCGGCCGTCCGGCTCGGGTGTCGGAGGAGGAGATCCACCGAGCGCTCGCCGATCTCGACGCCGTGGGCGTCGAGATCGGCGAGCGCTCGGTGGGGGTGAGAAGCTTGTCCGGGAGACCATCGTCACCGACCAGGAACCGTCGTTTCTCGACGCCGACGACAGGCCAGCCATCCCTCGCCGACGAGGTGTCAGTCGGATCATCCACCCCCGCTGACACGGACGGAGCCACCCCCGCTGACACGGACGGAGCCACCCCCGCTGACACGGACGCCGCCACCCCCACCGACACCTACGCGCTCCGGTCCTCGGAGACGGCAGCGGGATGCATTCTGTTCGGCCGCGCTTACGTGATAGATCTGCGCCGAACGATCTCCGCCGCTGCCGGGGCAGCGGCTCCGACCTTTGCCGCCGAACTGGAGAGGCGAGGGAAGCTCTCGGGCGTCAGTGCCCCGACCACCCCCGACGAGGCTCGGAAGGTCGTCGACTCCGTCCGCGCGAGCTCACCACACGCACCGCAACCAGCGGACGCCTCAGCCGTACCCCAACCTCAGATCCTCGCCATCGTCAGACAGCCGTGGGCCGATCATGCGGAGGCCGAACTGCTCGATGCTGTGCTGAACGAAGACCCTGATGCGATCGTGATCCACACCGGTGTGGCGGCCGCAGCGCCGGTCGCCCAGCACGTCGTCTGTTGTCATGGCAACGGCCGTGCCAACGCGCGGGCGACAGTGGATATTCTCTGCTCGGGAACTCCGCCCACTGACCCAGCCAGGACACCGTCATGACGACCCCCGGACCGATCACCGTCGAGATACGGGGCCGCCTGGAGTTCCTCCCTCCAGCCCTGCAGCGCGTGGCTGAGGTGGTGCTGGCCGACCCGATGGCGGCGGCTGGGATGTCGATCAGCGAGCTCGCGACGGCGGCCGGAACCTCGCCAACCGCGGTGGTACGCCTCGCCCGTGCCTGCGGCGTGGACGGATACCCGGGTCTGCGGCTCGCCCTGGCTTCCGATGCCGCCCGGGTGCAGGCCCAGCGCGGCAGTCAGGCCATGGCCGACATTTCGGAAGGAGACGACCTCGCTTCAGTCGTGGCGAAGATCGTCTCCGTCGACCTCGCCGCCGTGCAGGACACGGCCGCCAGTCTCGATCTCGGCGTGTTGGATCGGGTGATCGACGTGCTCGCCTCCGCCAACCGGCTGGACGTATACGGAGTCGGTGCCTCCGCCATGGTCGCGTCCGACCTCCAGGGGAAGTTGAACCGGATCGGGCGGACGTGCCTGGCCTTCTCCGATGTCCACGTGGGCCTGGTCTCGGCAGCCCTGCTCCGTAAGGGAGATGCGGCGATCGCCATCTCGCACAGCGGCACCACGGCCGACACCCTCGACGTCCTGCTCCGCGCGCGCCGCACGGGCGCGACGACCATCGGCATCACGAACGCGCCCGGGTCCCCCTTGGCCGAGGCTGCGGACCATGTCTTGATCACCGCTGCCCACGAATCGGCGTTCCGGTCCGGCGCGACCGCTTCGCGGCTGGCTCAACTCTTGGTCATCGATTGCATGTTCGTCGGACTCGCACAGCGGACCTTTGCCGCCAGCCATTTGGCCTTGCACAAGACCTACGAAGCCGTACACCATCGCCTCTCGCCCACCCGAAGCAACTAGACACCACCCCGATCGTCCGCCCAGTACCACTTCGCCTGCCCTCGGATCGCCCAGCGTGCGCCATCTGCCTGCCCCGGACCGCCCAGCCCGTGCGCCATCTGCCTGCCCCGGACCGCCCAGCCCGTGCGCCATCTGCCTGCCCCGCACCGCCCGGTCCCTGCGCAATCTGCCTTCAGGAGAGCATTTGTCACGTTCAAATCGGATCGAGGTCGCGTTCAGAGGCAGTTTCGGTACGCACGTCCTCCGTCAACCCGCGACCGCGAGACCACAGGTGACGCTCAGAATCCAGGACTAGGGTCGACAGAGTGGTGGAGGCCGAACCGATCGAACCTGGTCATCCGTCAACCTTCGCCTCACTGAGCGTGCCGAACTACCGTCGCTACTTCGCAGGCGCTCTGACCTCGAACATCGGCACCTGGGTCGCGCGAATCGCCCAGGACTGGCTGGTCCTGGTCATCCTCACGAACAACTCCGCGACGGCGCTGGGGCTCGTCACGACGATCCAATTCATGTGGGTACCGCTGCTCTCGGCGGTCACAGGCACCGTCGCCGACCGGTTCTCCAAACGGCACGTGATGCTGGTCACCCAGACGACTATGGCCGTCACGTCAGCGATCCTGGCCACACTGACCCTGCTCGGACACATCCAGCTCTGGCAGGTGTACGGCCTCGCCGCCATCCAGGGGATCGCGATGGCGTTCGACGGTCCGGCCCGGATGACCTTCGTCTCCGAGATGGTGCCCAACCGGCTCCTCATGAACGCCGTGAGCCTCAACTCCGCATCGTTCAACGCCGGCCGCCTCGTCGGCCCGGCCGTCGGTGGTCTGCTGATCGGATGGTTCGGCGTCGGGGTGGGCCTGGTCGTCAACACCGTCAGCTTCTTGGCCGTGATTGCCGCACTCCTCACCTTGCGAGCCGACGAGCTCACCCCCACCGAGAAGATCCGCGTACGCGGCGCCCTGCGCGCAGGCCTGTCGTACCTCGGCAGTCGCAAGGATCTCCAACTCATCCTGGCGACGATGTTCGTGCTCACGGCGTTCGGCATGAACTACCAGGTGGTCAATGCGTTGATGGCGACCCAAGTCTTCGGAAAGGGCGCTGCCGAGTACGGCATCCTCGGTTCCCTGGTCGCCGTCGGTTCGCTCAGTGGCGCCTTGTTGAACGCGCGCCGAGCGAGCCCTCGTACGGCCTACCTCCTGATCGCCACGGGGGCCATTTCCGTCGTACTGCTGGCCATGGCAGTCGCACCCAGCTACTGGTTCTACGCAGCCATGCTGGTCCCGGTCGGATTGTGCTCCATGACCGCCCTGACCACGTCCAACTCCACGGTGCAGATCACGACGGAGCCGATGATGCGCGGGCGGGTCATGGCGTTGTACATGGCCCTCAACCAAGGAGGACTCCCGATCGGCGCGGCGATCTCCGGAGTGATCAGCGATCACTTCGGCCCGAGGTACGCCTTGGGCCTCGGCGCGATCATGACGGCGTTAGCTGCTGCCGCAGCGTCGTCGGTGCTCCTGCGGCGGGCGGGCGGGCTACAGCGCGTGTGGCAGAACCGGCACCCGGTTCCATAGGTGCTCAGCTGGTCGTGTTCACGATCGGTGTAGGCCTGGACTCGCCACACAACACCACGAGGAGATTCGCGACCATCGACGCCTTCTTCTCCTCGCTCATCTGCACGACTGATTCCGACTCCAGGCGCCGCAACGCCGATTCGACCATGCTCACTGCGCCCTCGACGATCTTGGCGCGGGCAGCGATGACCGCGGCTGCCTGCTGCCGCTGCAGCATCGCGTGGGCGATCTCCGGCGCGTAGGCCAGAGACGAGATCCTGGCTTCGACGATTTCGACTCCGGCAATCTTGACCCGTTCGGCGACCTCGGCAGCCAGTTCCTGGGCGACGATCTCGGTGGATCCGCGCAAGGTCTCCTCGCCGGGTTCGGCGTTGTCGTACGGGTGCGTGCTGGCCACGTGCCGCAAGGCCGCCTCGGCCTGAACCTCCACAAAGTGCTGGAAGTTCTCGACGGCGTAGGCCGCCTTCGCGGTATCAGCGACCTGCCAGACGATGATCGCTGCGATGTTGACCGGGTTACCGTCGGCGTCGTTGACCTTGAGTTCGTGAGTCTCGAAGTTGTTGACCTTCACCGACATCCGCCTCTTGTCGGTCATCGGCACGGTCAACTGCAAGCCCGGCTTGCGGATAGTTCCGATGTAGCGGCCGAAGAACTGCAGCACTTTCGTCTCCCCGGGCTGCACCACCGTCAACGAGTTCCAACCGATCATCGACAGCACGAACACGATGACGCCGAGCACGGTCAAGAGCGGCTGTTGCAGGACGAACCCGGCTGCCCCGAGACCGAGCGAACCGATCATGACGATGACGAGCAGCAGCAGGGCCAGACCACCTCCCACCGACCACGCCTGCCGTTCCTCGACGTTGACCCGGATCCCGTCGTGACCGACCGGAGTGCCTGCCACATCTCCGCCGACCGACGCGTCCTCCTCGACGCGTTGGGCGACCTGCTGATGGGGGTACGGCAGATCGGCCGGGCGGTCGACAGCAGCCGGTGCAGCCGGAGGCGTGGGATCGACCTGCACCGGCGCGCCCACCGTTCGTGGGTCCGCTGCGTACGGCTGAGCCGGCGCCGCTTGATAACCGGGACTGGGCTGGTACGCCTGCCCCGTCTCGTACGGCTGAGAAGGTTGATACCCCTGGCTCGGTTGGTACGGCGGACGCAGCACTGTCTGGTCGATGGGCTCCGGCTGAGCGGAGTAGCCGTAGTTCGGGTTGTTCTGCGGAGCGGACATAGGGAACCTCCTGGGGCCTTGTGCCACTCAGCTTAGAAGCACCCACCGACAACACCGTGGGGGCCCATCGCATATCCGAGGAGCCGTGCCCCGAGGCGAAGCCGGGAGCCGGATTGTCCACGGTGAGGAGTAGTGGCGTCCGGTCACATCACGGCTCGCTGCGCTCATACAGACGAAGGGTGGGGCTGCCAACACAGGCGAAGGGCCCGGCGAGCGAGTATGAGTCGTTCGACGGGCCCTTCTAGTGTGACCGGCGCGATGGCTGCCAGGTCGACAGGCTGCCCTCCGATCCCGTCGCTGCCATCAGCGGACGCGGTTGGCCAAGGCCTTCCGTGCGGATCTTCTTGCTGTCTGTCACTCACTTCCTTGCGGAAGTGCGTAAGACATTTATAGCGACACAGAGCAACTGGCGCAAGCAAAATTCGATAACTACTGCGATGTAATTATACCGACATTGATTGTGGTGAGACCCACAAACAAGGGCTTGAGCCGTACGGCCGGCTGGGGTCCGAGACCTCGCCTCGGCCGGAGCGTCGAGGGCCACCGGCCGGCCAGCGCATGGACAGGCGAAGGGCCCGGCGAGCGAGTATGAGTCGTTCGACGGGCCCTTCTGGTGACCGGCCGATGGTGCCCGATCTGCGGCCTCACTAGGAGCTTCCCCACCCCACCATCGGGATGAGCGGCGAGTCGAGACTCACCGGACGAAGCTTGTCGCTGTGGCTGCCCGACCTCCCCGAGGGGAGGGCGTGGGCACATCAGACACCCCCTGAACCTACCCCGTCAAGCCCTCCGAGCGGAAAAGTTCTCCCCCGGAGTCATCTCCCTTTCAATCCACAGATCGCCCCTCGAAATCCACCGAGAACCGACCATTACCCACCGGATATCCACGGATTTTTCCACAGCTGTTGTGCACTGATCCGCTCCTCACGAAAGAGAGGGGACGAGGGGTCGGAAGCCTCCTGTTTCGAGGAGTGATCTGCGTCAGCTTCCGGTGCGCGTCGAGGTTTGCACTACCTGTCGATCTACTCGGCCCGGAACGCCGCTTCCAGCTCGACCGAGACCTCGATGTCGTCGGGGTGCACCTCGATCGTCGGCACGTCCGCGCCCACGGTCATGGCGTACGCCCGCCCTTCGCGCCTCAACCCCCGATCCATCTGGTCGACGAGCCCCGGGTCGGCCACCCGTACGTACGACACCTCACCGGCTCCGGCCGCGGAAGCGATGGCCGCAGCGCGATCTCGCGCCTGATGTACGGCGCGAGTGAGGCAATCGGCCTCCAGCGACCGTCTAGTCTCTGGATGGAGGTCCCACCCGACATAGGTGAGGCGTACCTCGGGCATGGAGCCGTACGTCGCGGTGAAGGCGGCCAATTGCTCGAAGTCGACGAACTCGGCCACGAACGACACCGACGCCGAATGCACGGTGCCCGACCGGCGATCCGACCGGACCCAACTGGTCGTCGTGAGCGGCTTGATCACCAACTTGCCCACGGCGTCGGCCTCCTGCAGCCGTACCAACTCAGCCCCTACCTGCTGGGCCAACCCACTCACCCGTCGCACGGCGTCCTGCCGATCCGGGCCGTCCAGCCGTACCTGGCCGTGTAGCCGACCGATCTCGGCCCGCACCTCGACGTCCGCGCTGCCCCTGACCACGATGTCCATCAGTTCTCTTCTCCCGGTGTCGGCGGACCGCCACCGCGGCCCTTGGTGAGGATGTCGACGAGTTCGCTCCAGGCTTCGATCTTCGTACGGGCGCGGCCGCGCGTCTCACCCAGGTCGACTTCGGCAGCCTCGATGGTGCGCCACTCGGAGTACGTAGTCGGGTGCAGCCCGCGTCGGCGCCAGAGGTCCTCGACGGATTCGATCCGTACCCGCGAACCGTTCGCCAGGTCTCCCAGTACGGCTCCCACCGTCTCGGCCGCATCGGACTTGTTGGTGCCGATCACGCCGATCGGGCCGCGTTTGATCCACCCCACGACGTATTCGCGCGGCTGGACGACGCCGTCGAGGTCGGTGACCCGCCCGTCCACGTGGGGAATCACGTGCCTGCGCTCGTCGAACGGCACGTCCGGGAGCGCGAGCGCTCGGTAACCGATCGACCGCAGCACCAGCTCGCACGCGATCACCAGCTCCTCGCCGGTGCCCACGACGTCGCCGCCCGCGCTGGCCACCGTCCGCTCCAGCACCACGCGTTCCACCCGGCCCTGTCCCTCGACCCTCACCGGCCGGTGCCAAAAGAGCAGGTGCAATCTCTGCCGTGCCTCGGGAACCAGAGTCTCGCTCGCCGCTCGGAGCGCCTCGACGTTGGCGCGGGTACGGCGATCCAACCCTTCCTCGTCGATGCCGTCGAAAGCTCCCGGATGAATCACCACTTGCACCGACGGCAGGTTCAGGAGCTCCCGAAGCTCGGGGGTGGTGAACGAGGCATGCTGTGGCCCGCGCCGCCCGACCACCCAGACATCGTCGATGGCGCCGCCGGCCAACTCTTTCAGGACGGCTTCCGGCATGTCGGTCGTGGACAAATGCTCGGCCGTCTTGGCCAGGATGCGGGCCACGTCGACCGCGACGTTCCCGACGCCGATCGTGACCGCCGTCCGTACCCCCGCCAACGACTGCTCGTCGGCGTCAGGATGCCCTGAATACCAGGCGACGAACGCCCTCGCCGAACGGCTGCCGGGAAGATCCTCGCCGGGCACACTCAGCTCACGGTCCTCGGACGCACCGACCGCATAGATGACGGCGTCGTAGGCCCCCAGCAGGTCGGCCCGGGTGACGTCGCTGCCGAAGTTGACCATGCCGACGAACCTGACCGCCGGCGAGTCGAACACCTGGGCCAGTCGTTCGGCCACCGCCTTGATCGACGTGTGATCGGGGGCGACGCCGTACCTCAGCAGTCCGTACGGCGTGGGGAGCCTGTCGTACAGGTCGACCTCGACCGGCACCTCACCCTGCTTGACGAGGCTTTGAGCCGCGAAGATCCCAGACGGGCCGGAACCCACGATCGCCACCCGAAACGCATCCGACATGCCCGGATCCTAGGGTGAGTTCATGCCGAATGCGTTCCTCGACGCCGTGACAGCGGATCCACGGCTCAACCTGCACAGCATCCTGGTGCTGCACCGCGGCCGGCCGGTGCTCGAGGCGTACGCCGATCCCTACACGCCGACCGACCGTCAGCTCGTCTACTCGGTGAGCAAGACGTTCACCCAGCTCGCCTGCGGTCTGGCTTACGGCGAGGGTCTCCTGCGCCTCGACGACCGGGTCGTCGACCTGCTGCCCGATCAGCCGGCTCGTGGCCGCGCGCGAGCACTCACGGTGCACCACCTGCTGAGCATGACGACCGGGCACGTCGAGGACACGTTCGGCGACCGTGACCTGGCACTCGCCGACCCGGGCGCAGCGTTCTGGGCCTTGGAACCCCCGGTCGAGCCCGGTTCACTGCATGCCTACAACAACGGCGCGAGTTGGTTGCTGGGCGAGGTGGTACGGCACGTCACCGGTCAGTCGTTGGTCGCCTATCTCACTGGCCGCCTGATCGAGCCGCTCGATCTCGATCTGACCTGGGACGTCGACGCCGCCGGTCGGGAGCTCGGCTTCTCGGGCGTGCACCTGACCACCCGTTCGCTCGCCCGGGTCGGGCAACTGCTGCTCGACGACGGCGTGGCGAACGGCGCCCGGGTGATCCCCGAGGGATGGGTTTCCTTGGCCTCGCACCGGCACGTGGCGACAGGCGGCGACGACCCGGAATGGACGTACGGCTACGGCTACCAGATGTGGCTGGGTCGCGAGGGGTACCGGCTCGACGGCGCGTACGGCCAATACGCCCTCGTGTTCCCCGACCGGCAGACCGTCGTCGCGATCACGTCCGCCCAACCGGTCTCGTCACAGCCGCTGCTCGACGCGGTGCACGATCACCTGCTTCCGGCGGTCGAGCGGGGGCTCGAGGGCGAGGTACGGCGAACGCTCGCCCTGCGCCATCCGGCCGACCGCGGTGCGCCTGGGCCGTGGCGACACGACGGTCCGGTCCCGAATCGGCCCGGACTGGCGGTCGGTGCCGAACAACTGCACGTACCGTCGGTGACCGACGTGCGCGGCCGTCGCGATGCCGACGGGTTCGAGGTCACGGCAACGATCGACGGCTCCGTGGTGAGGTTGGTCGCGCCAACTCAAGGCTGGGTACGGCAGAGGGTCACGCTGGGCGGGGTCAGTGTGCCCATCGCGGTGGCCGCCGGGACGTTGTCGTCAGGGGCGCTGCGCGTGTACGTCTGCGTGACGGACAGCCCGCACGTCCTGAGGATCGAAATCGGCCCGAACCAGGCCCGACTGGCCTGGGAGACGTCGCCGCTCAGTACGACCACGGTGGCCGGGCTGGTCGCCACCTGAACCCGGCAGGCCTGTGAGGCAGATCGGCGACACGAGAACTCGCCGCCGGCTGCCTGGCCCGGTGGGGGTAACTATTCCGACTCGGCTTCGACGCCGTCCGGGGGAGCAGGTGACTGTGGTTCTGCCGTACCCACGTTCGCTTCGGCGGCGTCGAAGGCCTCTTCTGACGCACGGACGGGGATCTTGATCTTCCCTGAGGCGAGGTTGACGCGGCCCAGACCGTCGGCGCCCTTGGGCGTCTCGACGACCATCACGGTCTCCAACTCCCGCTGCTCACGCAAGTAGCGAAGGCTCGGCTGAATGATCTCCAGCGGATTGGACACGGGCGACCTCCTGCGGTTCGGTCCAGTTTCCCCACACAACCAAGAGGCCCGCAACCTCTGTCGGTTGCGGGCCCCTCGGTGACAGTTGATCAGTCGGTCACCCGGAAAGCGCCGGTGCGCTCGGCCAGTGCCTCGAGCGAGGCGCGGCCGGGGATTCCGTCGGCGTCGCTCCCGCTGTAGCCCAGCGACTCCTGCCAGCGGGCGTACGCCGCCTTGAAGCTCGTGCCCAGCGAGCCGTCGACGGGGCCGACGTCGCCGACGACCGATGCGAGCGCGCGCTCGACGATGAGTCCAGCCTCTGCGTTCCAGGCCTGGCCCGTCGGGTTCGACGCATCCGAGTCGTGCACGACCATGTCGACGAGGCCGTACAAGGAGATCGGCGGCCGGTTGTCGGCGGTCGCAGCAGCGGCTGCAGCCTGCTCGGCCGCTGCCTGCTCTGCGGCAGCCTGAGCGGCGGCGGCCTGCTCAGCTTCGGCAGCCGCCTTGACGGCAGCCTCCTGAGCCGCGATCCGGTCAGCCGCTTCCTGGCGGTCACGCGCCTCCTGCTCGGCGGCGGCGGCCGCGTTCGCAGCGTCGACGGCAGCCTGCGAGTCGGCGGCAGCCTGCGCGTCAGCGGCGGCCTTGTCGGCGGCCTCCTTGGCGGCGGCCTCGGCGGCAGCCTTCTCGTCCTCGTTCGAGAACGCGTCCTTGATCTTGTCGAAGAGGTTCACTTTGATCCTTCCGCAGACGATGGTTGGGCATGACAGCGCACCGGTTGACCTCTGTCTGCTGCAGCAAGAGTAGGGCTGCTGAGCAGCGTCGGCTAGCCGGTGCGCTGATTGTTACGGATCAGGCGAACTTCGCCTTGGCCAGGGACACGATCCGATCGACGACGGCGTCGAGGTTGCCGTCACTGGTGTCGATCACATGGTCGAAACCCTCGTTCACACGGGGATCCCAGTTGTAGTAGTGGAGGGCGATCGCGGCGCGGTCGGTGTCTTCCCAGTTCTGGCGGCGACGGGCGGTCGCTTCGTCGATCCGGTACGCGGCAACGGCGTGCTTGATCCGGGACTCGAGATTGCCCACGAGCTTGATGTTGAGGCGGGGCGCGCGAATCGCGGTGGTCGCGTTGCGGCCGAGCACCACCAGGCCGTTGGCGGCCTTGGAATTGAGGAGCTTGTTGTTCTCCTGCACGGCATCGTGATCCTGAGCCTGGAACAGGTGGACCGGCGTGCCTTCCTGCGGCTCGGCACCCATGCCGACCTTGATCATCAGCCGGTCGAACCAGTTCTGTTCCTGCTCGGCGGCCTGCAATGCGTGGCTCGCCTCAAGGTCTTCCGAGGACCAGCGCTGACCGAGGTACTCGACGCCGAGCTTCTCGGCAACCTTCGGCCCGACATAGTCGGCGCCTGCGCCGTACTGCTCGAACAACGTGACAACGGGCTTGGTCATAGGTGATCTCCTTCGATCGGTGTCCCTGCTGCGGCTAACGTTAGCCACGCCCGACCCCTACGCATGTTCAAGCCGAGTGTTGCCAAGAGTTGGATCGGGGGCGGTTTCCCTTGCGAAAGCCCTTGCAGGATCCGAACAACCCGCTTGGAAGGGGCCTGACCCAGGTGTTCGACGTCGACTGGCACGGTGCCCCCTTCATCCTGTTCGGAACTGCCCACGTCGTCGCACTCGCCACCATCGCTGTGGCGATCTGGGCGCTCAGCTTCTTGCGGAACTCCAGTCCTGGCACCAAGCGCGCGATCCGTGTCTGCCTGGTCGTGGTGCTGTGGGCTTTCGAGATCGTCTGGCACGTCTGGCAGTGGCGAATCGGTCAATGGGACATCCAGCGTGCCTTGCCGCTGGCGCTGTGCTCGATGTTCGTCTGGGCCTGCGGGATCATGCTCCTGACCCGCTCGAGGTGGATCTACGACGTGGCCTACTTCCTCGGTGTCGGTGGGGCGCTCCAGGCTCTCGCTACACCAGACCTCGGGCCGTACGGCTTCCCTCACTACCGCTTTCTGCTCTTCATGGCGTCCCACGGGCTGATCGTCGCGTCCGTGGCCTGGATGACGTACGCCGAAGGCTGCCGCCCTACCCGCAGGTCGCTCCTCAAGGCGATCGTGGTGGGCAACGCGCTGGCGTTGGTCGTGATGGGCGTCAATGCGCTGATCGGGTCGAACTACATGTTCCTCAGTCGCAAACCGGATGCGGCCAGCGTGCTCGACCTGCTGCCTCCCTGGCCCTGGTACCTGCCCTGGATCGAGGTCATCGCGGTGGTGATGTTCGTCCTGCTGTACGCGCCGTGGGACATCGCAGACCGGGTCAAGGCCCGACGGCTGAATCGCGAACCGTCCGGCGGCCCTGCCAGATAGGACGGCCCAGGGTGATCGGCTAGCCTGACCCGAACCGCCACAACGGAGAGGGGGAGCTTCGTGGATGCCTTCATCCTGACGTGTGCCACGTGCCGCACGAAGAACCGCGTCCCCTTCACCGCCGCCGACGCGCCTACGTGCTCCCAATGCGGCGCGTACCTGCCGTGGATCGCCCACGCCGTCGATCTCGATTTCGATGCCATCGCCAACTCGCAACGAGTCGTCGTGTGCGTCGACTTGGGCGCCAGTTGGGTGACGCCCTCCCGGATCGTGAGTCCCCTGCTCGAACGCGTAGCCTCCGAACGAGCCGGTCGCCTCAAACTCGTGAAGGTGTCGGTGGAGGATGCGCGGCACGTCCAGTCTCGCCTCAAGGCTCGAATGATCCCGACGCTGTTGTTGTTCTGGCAGGGCACCGAGTTGGGCCGCCACGAGGGGGCTCTCGAACTCCCTGCTCTCCGAAGGTGGGTGGACCACGGACTGGCGACCGCGCTCCGGGCAGGCCGTACCCCCTCCGACGGAGCGGTCCACCCGGGTGGTTCAACCGCCTGATCTGCGGCCCCCGGAGGCCGGCGCGATTACTGTGGGGTCATGACCGTCCGGCAGCCCGCCGTTGCGGGCAGCTTCTACCCCGCACAGCCGGCGCGGCTGACGTCGACCATCCTGGGGTTCCTCGACGCAGCGCCGCCAGGTCCGGCGGCACCGGTGTACGTCGTGCCGCACGCCGGGTACGTCTATTCCGGATCGACGGCCGCGCTCGCCTACGCGACGTTGCGGGCAGAACCGCCGTCGCGCGTGCTCGTGATCGGCCCGACGCACCGCATCGCCGTACGTGGACTGGCTCTCGCAGGGGCCACGTCGTACGCCACCCCCCTCGGTGACGTCCAGGTCGACGCGGAACTGACCCAGCGCCTGGCAGCCCTTGATTCCGTCACGACCAGGCCGGACGTTCATGCCCAAGAACACTCGACCGAGGTTCAGTTGCCGTTCCTCCAGGTGGTCGCACCGGGCGCCGAAGTCGTCATGGTGGCGGCCGGAATGGCGACCGGGAACCAGGTGGCCGAGGCGATCGACGTCGCCGTCGAACTCGGTGCGACCGTGCTGCTGTCGAGCGACCTGTCGCACTACCACCCGTACGACATCGCCCGGCGGATCGACCGGGCCACCGTGGCGCAGATCCTGAGCCTGGCCGGACCCGTCGACCACGACCAGGCCTGCGGGGCGACGCCGGTGAACGGCGGAATGGTCGCTGCGGCACGGCACGGCTGGCGACCTCGTTTGTTGGGCCAGTGCACGTCCGGCGACACGGCGGGCAGCCGCGACCGCGTCGTGGGGTACGCGGCGATCGCCTTCGAGGAAGGAGCCACCGATGGGTGACCTGCCCGTCGCCGCAGGCATGGTGCTCACCGACCTGGCCCGAGAGGCGATCGAACGCCGGCTCGGGATCGACCGCGCCCACGGAGACCACGACGGCCCGTGGCTCGACGACCTCGGCGCGACGTTCGTCACGCTCACCCAGGACGGCCGACTGCGTGGCTGCATCGGCTCACTGACCGCCCACTGGAGTCTGCGCAGCGACGTCGAACACAATGCCGTCGCCGCCGCGGTGTCGGATCCGCGATTCCCTCCCCTGAACCTGGGCGAGCTACGCCGTACCCAGATCGAGGTCTCCGTGCTCTCGGCGCCTTCGCCGTTCCCCGTCGCCGACGAGGCTGACGCCTGCGCGCGCGTGCAACCGGGAGCCGACGGGATCATCTTGGAGTACGGCTCCCACCGCGCGACCTTCCTGCCGCAGGTGTGGGAATCGCTGCCCGATCCGCACGACTTCTTCGCCCACCTGAAACGGAAGGCGGGATTGCCGAGCCGGTGGTGGGATCCGGCCGTACGGCTGAGCCGCTATTCGGTGACGGCGTTTCACGAAGGAATCGGAGGCCCGGGATGAGCCACTCGGGTCGGTACTGGCATCGGCTCCCCGACGGGCGGGTGCAATGCGACCTCTGCCCCCGTGAATGCCGTCTCCGCGACGGGCAGCGCGGGTTCTGCTTTGTGCGGGCGAGGGAAGGCGACGAGATCGTCCTGACGACGTACGGCAGGAGCTCCGGCTTCTGCGTCGATCCTGTCGAGAAGAAGCCGCTCGCTCACTTCTATCCGGGCACGTCGGTGCTCTCGTTCGGTACGGCGGGCTGCAACCTGGGCTGCAAGTTCTGCCAGAACTGGGATATCTCGAAGGCGAAGGAGTACGACCGACTCACCGACGAAGCTTCGCCGTCGGCGATCGTGGCGACTGCGCGGGAGTGGGAGTGCGCGTCGATCGCCTTCACGTACAACGATCCGGTGATCTTCGCCGAATATGCGATCGACACGGCTGCCGCGTGCCGCGATGCCGGCCTTCACGCCGTCGCTGTGACCGCGGGCTATATCGGCGAGGAGGCGAGGCGCGACTTTTTCTCGGTCATGGACGCCACCAACATCGACCTCAAAGGGTTCAGTGAAGAGTTCTACGAGAAGGTCACCGGCGCCCGGTTGAGGCCGGTGCTGGAGACCCTGTCGTACGTCAAGAACTCCACCGACGTCTGGCTCGAGATCACCACGCTGCTGATCCCGGGGTTCAACGACTCCAGTGACGAACTGCGCGCGATGTGCCGGTGGGTGCTCGCCGAACTGGGACCCGATGTTCCCCATCATTTCTCCGCGTTCCATCCCGACTGGCGGATGCGTGACGTACCCCCGACGCCGTTGTCCACCCTGGTCCGGGCTCGCGAGATCGCCCTGGATGTGGGCTTGCACCACGTCTACACGGGCAACGCCGTCAATCGCTCGGGGGAAGTCACGTCGTGCCCCGGGTGCGGGACGGCTGTGATCGAACGTGACTGGTACCGGCTACTCGCCTATCGGCTCACGCCCGACGGGCGCTGTCCGACGTGCGGCACCGCCCTCGCGGGCCGCTTCGCTGCCACACCCGGCCGGTTCGGATCGCGGAGAATCCCCGTCCGGGTGAGTAGACGCTAGGTCTGCTTGCCCGACCGGCTCAACTCACGAGCGCGGCCCCAGTGCGGCAAGCCTCGCCGTTCGGCAGCCCCGATCCACATCTCCCGCCGAGCCAACCCGATGTGCCGAGCCGAGCCCCCTTTGCCAGGCCTTCTGGACTTCTGTCTGGGGCTCCAACACTGTAGATGCACACTCGATGCGCGAAAACGCCGATTTGAACGTTCCTATGTTTCACGACCGTGCATCCACAGTGTTCGCCCCCGGGGAAACCCCGCTTCCGCCCGACAGACGAGACCTCGCCCTTCGGTGCCCGAGTGGGCCCATTTGTTCGTTCAAACAAACATTGGAACGAACAAACCTGAGTAGCATCCCGGTACGGGGCTCACGAGGGTGACAACCAGGAGGTGGGGGTGCTCCAGCCGTTCCTGCACGATCTCGTCGTGGTCGTACGCGCGCCACTGCACTGCTGGTTCTTGCAGAACGGTCAGATCGAGCCGGCAGGCGTGCAGGGACTCTTCTGCTGCGACCAGCGCATTCTGTCCGAAGCCGCCCTGGTCGTCGAGGGCCACGACCTGGACCCGATCGCGCGCGAGGAACCCGGTGGTTCGAGCGCCGTCTTCCACTCCGTCATCCGCACTCCGCAGTTCGGTCTCGATCCGCTCGTGCTGCTGCGCCGCGACCGCCGTCTCGACACTGCTGGCCTGCGCGAAGACATCACCGTAACCAGCGCCGCCACCGTTGCCGTACCCCTCACGATCCGCGTCTGGTTCCGGGTCGCCAGCGAGCCGATGGAAGCCATCAAGGCCGGAGCCGATGTCCACGCCTCCGTCAGCGTGGTGGCCGAGGGCGGCCAGACGTTCACCTGGTCGTGGCGGGAGGCGCAGACCCGGGCCGTTTTGAACGCACCTGGCGCCGTGGTCGACGTTGACGGAGACAGGCTCGTCGCCACTTGGCAGGTGGATCTGGCACCGCGAGGTACGGCGAGCTTCGGCTGGACCATCGAGGCCCACGACGACGGGTTCCCCTTCGTCGCCGCGCCGGGTTTGGTTCAGGCGCCCGCAACGGAAGCGGTACGGCTCGGATCGCTGGTCGGCCGCGCCCTGGCCGACCTCGACGCCCTGCGGATGGCCGACCGCGATCATCCCGAACAGGTCTTCTTCGCTGCGGGCGCCCCCTGGTTCCTCACGTTGTTCGGGCGCGATTCGCTGATTTCGGCCCGGCTGGCGTTGGCGTGGTCACCCGACACAGCGGTGGGCACACTACGCACGTTGGCAGCGCGTCAAGGGACCACGGAGGTACGGCAGACAGGCGAGCAGCCGGGCAAGATCCTTCACGAGGTACGGCGTCAGGCCATGAGGCTGTTCGGGACGGGCGCGGAGATCGGCACGGGGTCCGACATCGTGCTGCCGCCGGTCTATTACGGAACGATCGACGCCACCTGCCTGTGGGTGATCCTGCTCCACGACGTGGTGACGGGGGGGTCGGACGTTCTCGACGAGTTCCTCCCCTCGCTGCGAGCGGCGCTGGGATGGCTCAGAAACTCGGCCGATCCCGACGGCGACGGATTCGTCGAATACGAAGACACCGGCGCGTTGAACAACCAGGGCTGGAAAGATTCCCGCGACTCGATGCGCTGGGCCGACGGGGCTCTCGCGGACGGCCCGATCGCATTGGCCGAGGTTCAGGGGTACGCCCACCAGGCCGCGCTCGCAGCTGCCGATCTGCTCGCCTCGACCGGCGCGGACGGCGAGGCCGACTTCTGGAGGTCGTGGGCGTCCGGCCTGCGGGAGCGCTTCCGCTGGCAGTTCTGGATCAGCGACGCCATCGGGCCGTACCCGGCCATCGCCCTCGACGCCGCCAAACGGCCTGTCGACGGTGTCGCCTCGAACATGGGGCATCTCTTGGGAACCGGGATCCTCGACGAAGCAGAGGCCCGCATCGTCACCGATCGGCTCATGCACCCGACGATGAGATCTGGGTACGGCATCCGCACCCTGTCGACCACCAACGGCGGCTACTGGCCCCTCGGCTACCACATCGGGTCAGTCTGGCCGCACGACACGGCTCTCTGCATCGACGGCATGCTCCGCGAAGGGTTCACCGACGAGGCGGCCGCACTCGCCGAGGACCTGTTGCGGGCCGCGTGGAGGTTCGACTACCGCCTGCCCGAGTTGTTCGGCGGGCAAGGCACTGACGAGACCCTCCAACCCCATGCCTATCCGGCCGCCTGCCACCCGCAGGCGTGGGCGGCGGCTTCGGCCGCTGTCGTGGCCAGGGCCTTGTCCTGAGACCCTGGCTCGGGAGAAGAACCTCTGGAGTGGCGACTCTCTGCTGTCAGCCCAACACCTTCGGAATATGGGCGAGCAAGGCGACGATCGACTGACCACCGGGGGTTTCGACGGAGCCGGCGGCGGCGTACAAGGCCAGATTCACCGCCTCCCGCAGAGTCGAGAGGTCGGGCTGAGGCGAGCGCGTCACGTCCAGGGCGCCGTGGAGCATCTCCGACACCTCGGCCCGCTTCTCTTCGGGCAGGAATGCCACCTGCCCCAACGCGGTATCGAGGATGACCTCCACCTGTTCCAGGTCGTCGGCGTGCGTGCCAGTGGTTGGCCGAGGCTCCGGCGCCCGGACCATCGGGGGCAGTTGAGCGCCGGGCGTCGGTGGTCGCGATTCCACGGCGATGCCGTCGGGTTCGTTGGCGGTGTACGAACTGGGCAGGCTGTCAGTGGCAGCCGGCGGACTCAGCGGGGCGACCCGCGTCCACGTTCCCTGCGGCGACAAGGTCACCTTCTCCCGATACCGCGGCACGACCGCGACCAGGCCGAGTTCCGATGTGACCTTGGCCGCGAAGGCCTCGGCCGACCCTTCCTCACCGTGGGTGACGAACACCGTCTCGGGGCGGGGGGTCAACTCCCGCAACCAGTCGATCAAGTCGGACGCGTCTGCGTGAACAGAGAATTCCTTGTCCTGCAGAACTTCTGCCTTAACCGGCACGTACCTGCCCCGGAATTTCATCTCGGTCACACCGTCGAGCAAGCTGCGACCGCGCGTCCCGACCCCTTGGTACCCGGTGAAGATCACCGAGTTCTTCGCGTCGGGCAGGAGGGCCTCGAGGTGGTGCAAGACTCGACCCCCCGTCGCCATGCCGGACGAACTGATGATGATCGACGGCCGATCGGGCCGGTTGAGCTGCTTCGACTGCTCGGCGTCGGTGATCTCGTGCAGCGTCGGCAGGTTCATGAAGTCTTCGGGCTCGATATCGCTTCGCAGTTCCCCGCGCGCCTCGGCCTGGCGATAGACGGCCAGCGCCGCGACGGCCATCGGACTGTTGACGTAGATCGGCGTGTCACGCGGAATCCGTCCCTCGTCACGCAGTTCCGTCAGCGCCTTGAGCACGTTCTCGGTGCGGTCGATGGCGAACGCCGGGATCAACACCGATCCGCCGCGCGCGATCGTGCGCCGGATCGTGTCGGCCATCAACTCGTGACCGGTCCCCTCGACGTCGGGGTGTTCGCGGTCTCCGTACGTCGATTCGATCAGCACGTACGGCGAACCTGGCGGTACGTCCCGAGGCCGCAACACGGGGTGGTCGTGGCGACCCAGATCGCCGGAGAACAGCACGGAGGAACCCTCGACCGACAGCGTCACCGAGGCCGAGCCGAGGATGTGACCCGCGCGGGTCATCCGTACCCCCACCCCGTCACCGATGTCGGTGTCCGTGTCGAAGGGCACCGTGCGCAGCAGTGGGATGGTGGCCTCGACGTCGGCGACCGTGTAGAGCGGCAGAGGCGGATTGTGCTTAGAGTATCCCTCCTCCATCGCCTGCATCGCTTCCCGCTCCTGCAGGTGACCCGCGTCCATCATCACGATCTCGGCGAGCCGACGTGTTCCCTCCGTACACCAGACCGGTCCCGAGAACCCGCCCTTGACCAGCGCCGGCAGGTAGGCACAGTGGTCGGCGTGGGCATGGGTGAGCACGACTTCCTGGATCGAGGAGGGTGGCACCGGGAACTCGGCCCAGTTCATCTCTCGCCACTTCTTCTCGCCCTGGAACATGCCGGCGTCGACCAGGATTCGGCGGGAGCCCACCTCCACCAGGTATTTCGAACCAGTGACGGTGCCCGCGGCACCGAGGAACGTGAGCGTCATCGCATCGGCCATGGCCCCACAGTGTCAGCAATCCGGTTCCCCGCGGGGGAGGTACGGCTGATTGTCGCCCCTGGGTCGGCGTCGGGTGGACCCGGGCCTACTCAGTGGCGAGCGCAGCAGCGGGTTGAATTCGTCCGGCCCTCACGGCCGGCAGGATCGACGCGATCCAGCCCGATACCAGAGCGACGAGCACGATCCCCGCGATCGCGAGCCACGGGATCGTCACCACGACCGTCGCCACACCCCGCATCAGCGCATACACGCCGGCAATGCCGTACCCGATCCCCAACGCGAGGCCGATCAGAGTCCCGACACCGGCAAGCGTGAGCGCCTCGATCCCGATCATGCGGCGCAGTTCCGGCCGAGTCAGCCCAAGCGCCCGCAGGAGGGCGGATTCCTGCGTGCGCTCGATCACAGACAGGCCCAACGTGTTGGTGATGCCGACGAGCGCGACCAGGACCGACGCGCCCAGCAGGCCGACAACCACGATCAGCACGATGTTGAGGATCTTGGAGAACTCCTCACGCATCGCAGCCCCGCCCCCGATCACGACACCCGGGATGGCGGCCAGGTCGGCCGACAGCCTCTCGCTGGCGACCGCTGCGGTCTGGCCGTCGTGTAACCGCACGTACGCCTGCCAGGACACTTGACCGGTCAGCCGCTGGAGAGTTTCGACCGTCACCGTGGGAGTGCGGGGTGAATCCCGGCTGACGACCGCTCGCAACGTCAAGGTCGATGTGTCCCCGACCACCGACACCATCGTGCCATTGGCGATCGTCAACTCCGCCGGCAACAGAACCGTGTCGTTGGCCAGGCCGTCGAGATACGCGGGGTACCGGAGCACGTCTCGAGCCTCCGGTCTCATGCCGACGATTCCAGAGAGCTCGCCGTTGAGTTTCACCACGGCCTGGCCGACCAACTCCGACTTCGCCACGACCGGATTTGCCGCGATGATCGGCAAGGCTGTGGTGGGCAGACCGCCCCGAGCCGTGACGATGACGTCCGCCGGCGCGATCCGGTTGATCGCGCGTTGCTGGGTGGCGTCCGCCGACGCAGCTCCAACCGTCGACATCGTGATCAGCGTGACGCCGACGAGCAGGGCACTCGCCGTTGCGGTGGCGCGGCTCGGGTTGCGTTTGCTGTTGTCCACTGCGAGGCGGCCTGGTACGCCTCCCCACGTCTGCGGGATCAGACCCAGCAGGTGTGCACAGGCCGGGACCAGAACGGTTCCGAGCAGGAGCACCCCGGCCAGGCTCACGATGCCGCCGGCGACGCCGACGACGAGGTAGGTGGCGGCGAACTCTCCGGCCTTGGCGCCTGGCTTGAGTGCGCCGTACAGCAAAGCCCCGACCCCAGCCGTGACGAGGACGGCACCGGTGGCCAGGACGAGCGAACTCGTCCGCTGTCCCGTGGCCGGCACCAGTTGCGGGCGCAGAGCCGCCAGCGGGGCGACGCGGGTCGCCCGCATCGCCGGCCGAAGGGAAGCCAGGAACGTCACGAGCACACCGATTGCGATCGGCAGCAGGATCCCGAACGGAGTGACCGCGAACACGTCCAGGGGCACCCTGAAGGCGAGCGCCACGCGGGTCACGCCGTACGCCACCGCCGTACCCCCGAGCGCTCCTAGGACCCCGCCGATCACGCCCATGAGCAGTCCCTCGCCGACGACCGTCCGGAAGACCTGGCCACGCGTCGCACCGACGCAGCGCATGAGGGCGAGACTGCGCGACCGTTGCGCGACCAGGATCGAGAACGTGTTGCCGATCACCAAGGCCGCGACGAGGAGAGAGATCACCGCGAAGGTCAGCAGGAAGGCAGTCATGGCTTTCAGACCCTGGGACAACTCCTTGCGTTGATCGGCAACGTACTGGCTGGTCGTCTTGACCGTTACGCCACTGTCCTTCATCGCCGGCAACGCCTCGATCGAGCTCTTCAACATCTCGGGGGAGGCGACGCCGTACACGACGACCATGTCGAACCCGGGAGCGCCGGTCATGGCGAACAGGTCCTGATCGAGGGCGAATACGACCGCCTCGCCCGTGTTGGGCACCTCAGGTCCCGTCTCGATCACGCCGACCACGCTGACCCTGAGTGGTTCGTCAGCGGGCACGACCATCTCCAGGGTGTCGCCGACTTTGATCTTGCGTTCGGTGGCGAGCAGGGTGCTGACCGCGACGTCGCCGGGCTGGGTGGGGGTACGGCCGGAGGTCACCTGGGTGGCGCCGGTCAGTTTCGGAACCGGCTGGGCCATGAGGTACTGCTCGCCCCGGCTCGTCTTCTGGGGGACGAAGGCGAGCACGTCCCGGCGGATCTCGCCCACACCTGACAGCCGAGAGATGGTCGCGGCGGTTTCGGGCGCGATGCGCTGGCCACCCTGGGGGTCGGCCTGCACCACGATTTGCGAGCCGGCGACCGTACCCGCCACGGATTTCGCCATCGACGCTTCCAACGTGCTCGACAACACGAACGTCGCTGCGGCGAATCCGACGCCGACAGCGATCGCGACGATCGAGGCGATCAGCCTTCGAGGTTCTCGCAGCATGTCAGGCCTCGACCCCACGCCGCGGCTGGGTGGCTGCACCCCTGGCCTCGCCCACCGCGATGCCCCGCTTGGGCACGTGGAGGACGTCAGAGACGATCCGGCCGTCGGCCATCCGCACGATGCGGTCGGCGTAGGAGGCTGCACCGTCGTCGTGGGTCACCATGACGACCGTCTGGCCCAGTTGCTCGACGCTGTGCCGCAGAAACGTGAGCAGATCGGCTCCCGAGGCGGAGTCGAGGGCACCGGTGGGCTCGTCGGCGAAGATGACGGTCGGACGGGTGACCATCGCCCGGGCCACGGCCACGCGCTGTTGCTGGCCTCCGGACAGTTCCGACGGTCGGTGGGTGAGCCGGTCACCCAGCCCGAGCACCTCGATCACGTGGCCGTACCACTGCGGGTCGGGCTTCTTCCCTGCCAAGCTGAGCGGCAGCAGGATGTTCTCCTTGGCCGTCATGGTGGGAAGCAAGTTGAACGCCTGGAACACGAATCCGACCTTGTCGCGTCGCAACAAAGTGAGGTCCTTGTCGTTGAGGTCGGTGATCTCGGTGTCCCCGATCCACACTCGACCGCCGGTCGGTGAATCGAGTCCTGCGGCGCAGTGGAGCAGCGTCGACTTTCCCGATCCGGAGGGTCCCATGATCGCGGTGAACGCCCCAGCTTCGATGTCGATGGTGACCCGGCGCAACGCATGGACCGTCGCTTCGCCGGTTCCGTAGACCTTGGTCAGGTCGCGGGTACGGACGGCTGGCTCACCCACCGAGGCCCGGGATGGAGTCTGCGTCGCTGCGACAGTCATGGGTGTCATGGGATCTCCTCGGGCCGTTCTCGGGTGCGGGCTTCCGCGAGCCTAGGAGTCACCTGTGACGCGCACATCGGGGATGCAGGTCGGGCACCTCACCCCTTTCGGCTGAGGTTGAACCCTGATCGTCGGGTTCCGTGAGGGCCAGGCGCGCCGTACCCGCAACTTCGACCGGGATCCTCCGTCTGACGGAATCCCCGACCCCCACGGCTGGTTGGCCTAGGCATGGGCCCTGGCACTGTTCGCGTCGTCATCGTCGGATCCGGCTTCGGCGGGCTGTTCGCCGCTCAGGCGCTGAAGCGCGCGGACGTGACCGTGACCCTGATCGCCCGGACCGGCCACCACTTGTTCCAGCCGCTGCTGTACCAAGTCGCCACGGGCATCTTGTCGGAGGGTGAGATCGCGCCGACGACGCGAGAAATCCTCAAGGGACAGAAGAACGTCCGGGTCATCCAGGGGCTGGTCGAGTCGATCGACCTCGCTGAACGCATCGTGAGGTGGAGGTTCCACGACGACGAGCAGTCCACGCCGTACGACGCGCTGATCGTCGCTGCCGGGGCAGGTCAGTCGTACTTCGGCAACGACCACTTCGCGAAGTTCGCCCCCGGAATGAAGACCATCGACGATGCGCTCGAACTGCGCTCCCGAGTGTTCGCAGCCTTCGAGATGGCCGAGATCGAGGCAGACCCAGCCGAGGTACGGCGGCTGCTCACGTTCGTGGTGGTCGGGGCGGGTCCGACGGGGGTCGAGATGGCCGGGCAGATCAGGGAGCTGGCGAGCCGTACCCTCACCCACGAATTCCGGTCGATCGATCCGCGGCAGGCGAGGGTCATCCTGATCGACGGTGCCTCGCACGTGCTGCCTGCGTTCGGCGACCAACTCGGCGCGAAGACCGAACGCGAGTTGGAGCGGCTCGGCGTCGAGGTGATCCTCGGAGCCATCGTGACCGACGTCGACGCCACGGGACTGGTCATCCGGCACCAGGACGGCAGCACCCAGCGCATCGAATCGATCTGCAAGGTATGGGCGGCCGGGGTCCAGGCGAGTCCGTTGGGGGCCGAGCTGGCCCGCCAATCCGGAGCCGAGGTCGATCGCTCCGGCCGAGTCAAGGTCGAACCCGACCTGACGTTGCCCGGGCATCCGGAGGTTTTCGTGATCGGCGACCTCATGGCGGTCGACGGCGTACCCGGAGTCGCACAGGGCGCGATCCAGTCGGCGAGGTACGCGGCCAAGCTCATCACCGCCCGGATTCGGGCGTCGCGGCCAGGGGCAACTCCGGCCGACGAGGCCGCACTTGCCCGGGCGGGGCGTCCGTTCTCCTACCTCGACAAGGGGAGCATGGCCACCATCGCCCGGTTCAAGGCAGTGGTCAGCATCGGGAAGCTGAAGTTGACCGGATTCGTGGCCTGGGCCGCGTGGCTCTTCCTCCACCTGCTCTACATCGCCGGTTTCAAGCAGAAGGTGTCGACCCTACTTCGATGGGCGATCTCGTTCCTGTCCAACGCCCGCTCCGAGCGGGTCACGACCCATCAACAGATGGTGGGGAGGCTGGCGATGGAGCAACTGGGGAGTCGTACGGCGGGCACCCTCATGCGCGGCGAGTCGGTGCGTCGGACCGGCGACGGCTGAGTTCGCCGGTTACGCGAGGGCCGCGTGATGCTTCGCCCCGAACTCGGCGAGGGCTGCGAGGACCGGGGCCGTGTCGCGGCCGAGGTCGGTCAGGCCGTACGACACCTGCACGGGCGGGCCCGGCTCGACCGTACGTACGGCGAAGCCTCGCGCGCACAACTCCCGCAGTCGGGTGGACAACACGGTGTCGGTGACCCCGGGTACGGCTCGACGGATCTCGCTGAAGCGGGAGGCGCCGTCGAGCATGGCTTGGAGTACGGCTCCCGCCCAGGCCCGGCCCAGCACACTGGCCGCCGCCTCGATCGGCTGGCAGACGTTGCGCTCCTCCACGGCTTCTCCTCGGCTGGGAATATCCCATTCACTATGTTGTTGATAGTAACGCACGACAACAAAGGAGCAAGCGATGCAGTTCGGCATCTTCACCGTGGGCGACGTCACGACCGATCCGACGACCGGCCGTACCCCCACCGAGCACGAGCGGATCAAGGCCACCGTCGAGATCGCCAAGAAGGCCGACGAGGTCGGGTTGGACGTCGTGGCGGTCGGCCAGCACCACAATCCGCCGTTCGTGGCCTCGAGCCCGACGACCACGATGGCGTACATCGCTGCTCAGACGAAGAACATCATCCTGTCGACCGCGACGACTCTCATCACGACGACCGATCCAGTGCGGATCGCAGAGGACTACGCGACCCTCCAGCACCTCGTCGACGGACGGATGGACCTCATGCTGGGCCGTGGGAATACCGGGCCTGTCTATCCGTGGTTCGGCAAGGACATTCGCCGAGGCATCGAGTTGAGCATCGAGAACTACGCGCTGTTGCACCGGCTGTGGACCGAGGACGTCGTGAACTGGCAAGGGCAGTACCGGACGCCGCTGCAGGGCTTCACGTCGACGCCGCGCCCGCTGGACGGAGTGGCCCCGTTCGTCTGGCACGGCTCGATCCGGAGCCCGGAGATTGCCGAGCAGGCGGCGTACTACGGCGACGGCTTCTTCAGCAACCACATCTTCTGGCCGGCGAGCCACACCAAGAAGATGGTCGACCTGTACCGGAGGCGGTACGAGCACTACGGGCACGGTACGGCCGCGCAAGCCATCGTGGGGATCGGCGGGCAGGTCTTCATGCGCCCGAAGAGCCAGGATGCGATCGATGAGTTCAGGCCGTACTTCGACCATGCGCCGGTGTACGGCGGTGGCCCCAGCCTGGAGTCGTTCATGGCCGAAACGCCGTTGACCGTCGGTTCGCCGCAGCAGGTGATCGAGCGGACGCTCGGATTCCGGGAGTACGTCGGCGACTACCAGCGACAGCTGTTCCTGATGGATCATGCGGGGTTGCCGCTGAAGACGGTCCTGGAGCAGCTAGATCTGCTCGGGTCGGAGGTCGTCCCCGTGTTGCGCAAGGAATTCGCCGCGCTGAAGCCTGCCGACGTACCGGATGCACCGACTCATGCGTCCTTGGTCGCAGCTGCGCGGACCACCGGTCACACGGGAGACGAGCCCGCCGAGCCGAGCGTCGACCGCTGGACCGGCACCCGGGCCGAGGACAGCAACCTGCTGACCGAGTCGTAGGTCGTCAGGGGCCGGTCTGGGGAGCGCCAGCACTGTAGATGCACACTCGATGACGAAATGGGGCTGAACAGCGTGCATTTGGCGATCGAGCGTGCATCTACAGTGTTGGGCCTCCCGGGACGTGCCGGTCGGGTCTAGAGGCTCGATCCGAAGTCCGCCCGGAAAGCGTCGACCAGACGGTCGGCCCAGCCGCCGATCGGTTCGAGTCGGCCGTAGAAGAATCGGAGGATCTCCGGCTCCTCGACGAACCGCAGGCCTCCGATCAGCTTGCGATGGGAGAACAGCCAGTCGATCCGGTCGATGGCGTACGAGACCTGGCTCAGCGTGAAAACGCGCCTGGGCAGGGCCAGCCGTACCAACTCCATGTGAGCCATCGGCTCGACCCCGTCGGCGTCGCGCTGCTCGCTCAGCGTGCCGCGCTCCATGCCGCGGACGCCGGAGGCGATGTAGAGGGCGGACGCCAGGGCGCCGGCAGGGTATTGCTGCTGCGGCACGTGGTCGAGGAACCTCATGGCATCGACGTGAGCGCCGAGGCCGCCCGGCGGCGTGATGACCGGGATGTTGCGCCGGTCGAGTTCTTCGACCATGTGCGCGATGAACTCCGGGCCCTGCCTGATCATGTCGAAGTCCATGGTCTCGTCGAGACCGACCGTGATGGCTTCCATCTCCCGGACCGACATGCCGCCGTACGTGAGGAAGCCTTCGAACATCGGGACCAGCCCGCGGAGACTGCGGTAGAGCGCTTCGTCGCGAATGCAGATCCCGCCGCCGCGCCCGAAGCCGAGCTTGCGGGCCGAGAAGTAGATGACGTCGAAACAGTCCGCGATCGCGCGCGTGATCTCCGGAATGGACATGCCCGCGGCGGCGGGTTCCCGCGTGGCGATGAAGTACAGGTTGTCGGCGAGCAAGGAAGCATCCAGCACGGTGAGGATGCCGTGCTCGCGGCACAGCGTCGACGTCTCTCGGTAGTTCTGCAGCGAGATCGGCTGACCACCGATGAGGTTCGTGCCGGCCTCCACCCGTACGTAGCTGATGCCGTCGGGCCCACGCTCGTCGATGAGCCGAGCCAACGCGTCGACATCGAGGTTTCCCTTGAACGGATCGGTGCTGGTGACGGCGAGCCCAGCGTCGGGGATGAGTTCGACGACCTCCGCGCCGACGTGCGTGATGTGAGCTTTCGACGTCGTGAAGTGGTAGTTCATCGGCACGACGGTGCCCGGTCTCACCAGAACCTGGGCGAGGATGTGCTCGGCGGCACGTCCCTGGTGCGTCGGCAGGAAGAAGTCCATGCCGAACAGCTCGACCAGCTTGTCGTACAGGCGGGTGTAGGTCGCCGACCCGGCGTACGCATCGTCGGCGATCAGCATCGCGGCCTGCTGCTGGTCGCTCATGGCGTTGACGCCCGAGTCTGTGAGCATGTCGAGGAAGACGTCCCGGTTCTGCAACAAGAACGTGTTGTGGCCGGCACCGTCCATCGCCTGGCGGCGTTCCTCGATGGGCAGCAGGTTGAGTTTCTGGATGATCCGTACCTTGTGCATCTCGAGCGGGAGCTGCTGGCCACGGAAGAACGTCACCGTCGACATAGGTCTCTTTCTGGGCGCGGGTGCCAATGCCGGGCGAAAGCCTGCCAGTCGGGTCGCCGAGGCCCGCACCCGACCCCCGACTGCGGGCTGGGCGGCGTCAGCCGTGGCGCGAAACCCGCAACGTGGGCGAGGATTCTTCTGGGCCTAAGACAGCGATAGGCGAGGAGGACTGGGGTGGCGAAGCGGATCGCTCTGGTGAGCGGTGGGTTGAGGGTGTCGTCCAGCACCCGGCTGCTGGCGGATCAGGCGGCCGAGGCGGTACGGAATGCCTTCGCCGACCGGAACGAGCAGGTGGAGTTCGTTCACGTGGAGTTGCGCGATTATGCCCACGACCTCATGGACGCGTTGCTCACGGGATTTCCGGCGGGGCGGCTGCGCGATCAGGTCGAGGCCGTCGTGGCCTCTGACGGCGTGATCGCGGTGACTCCGACCTACTCGGCCTCCTATTCCGGTTTGTTCAAGGCCTTCTTCGACATCGTCGAGGAGGGACAGTTGGCCGGTGTGCCGCTGTTGATGGCAGCGACCGGTGGCTCCGAACGCCATTCACTGATGCTCGAATTCGCGATGAGGCCGCTGTTCGCGTATCTGGGAGCCGAGACCGTACGGACGGGGGTGTTCGCGGCGACGTCGGACTTCGGCGAGTCAGGACTCGACCGGCGCCTCGCCCGGGCCGCGTCGGAACTGGTCGATGCGGTGATCGGGAGCGGTTCGCGGAACCGAGTCGACGAGTTCGAGCAGGTCACCTCGTTGGAGGAGATGCTGCGCCGGAGTCGCCCCGGCTGAGGCGGCAATGGCCGTACCGAAAACTGTCAGTCGGCCCCCGTACCCTCGGGTGAATGCGAAAGGAGGGCCATGAGTCAGTCAGCGAGAACACCCGCGCGAGTAGGGGCTACGGCTGAACGCGGGAACATGCGCGCCTTCTACGGCGTGCTCGTCAACACCTTGGTGGCGAACGTGACGACCAGCTTCCTCTGGTTCGCCCTGACGTTCTGGATCTACTTGGAGACCAGGTCGGTGCTGGCCACGTCGGTCATCGGTGGGTCGTACATGTTGCTCCTCGCGGTCGCCGGCGTGCCGTTCGGCACGTACGTGGACCGTCACCGCAAGAAGCATGTGATGGTGCTGGCGACGCTCGTGACCGTCGTGGCGTACGGCCTTGCTCTGGCCTGGTTCGCGGCCCAGCCGGTGAGTGAACTGGCGACGATCGGCAGTCTTGCCTTCATAGTGCTCGTGGGGTTGGTGCTCGCCGGGGCCATCGTCGAGAGCATGCGAGGCCTGGCCTTGAGCACCTGCGTGACGTTGCTGGTACCAGACGAACGGCGCGACAAAGCGAACGGCCTCGTCGGCATGGCAATGGGGCTCAGCTTTGCCGTGACCAGCGTGTTCAGCGGGCTGGCGGTGGGATACCTGGGCATGTTCTGGACCGTCGTGATCGCGTTCGGGTTGACGTTCGTGTCACTCGTCCATCTGCTGACCGTGCAGATCCCGGAACCGCGTGTGGCGCACGCCGAAGGCGTGCCGCAGAAGGTCGACTTCAAGGGCGCATGGCAGGCGATTCGAGCGGTGCCTGGCTTGCTCGGGCTGGTCATCTTCAGCACCTTCAACAATCTGCTCGGTGGGGTGTTCATCGCGTTGATGGATCCGTACGGCCTGACCTTGGTCTCGGTGCAGGCCTGGGGCATCTTGTGGGGGGTCCTGAGCTTCGGGTTCATGATCGGCAGTGGGTGGGTGGCGACCAAAGGCCTCGGCGCCAGGCCGCTTCGCGCCCTCTTGTTGGCCAATGTCTGCATGTGGACGATCGGGATCTTGTTCACGATCCGCGAGTCGATCTGGCTGACGGCCGTCGGCGTCCTGATCTACATGGCGCTGATCCCGATCGCCGAAGCCGCCGAACAGACGCTCCTGCAGCGCGTCGTGCCGTTCGAGAAGCAAGGACGCGTGTTCGGATTCGCCCAGAGCCTCGAGGTGGCGGCGTCTCCCCTGACCGCGTTCATGATCGGGCCGATCGCCCAGTTCTGGCTGATCCCCTACATGGCTTCACCCGAGGGTCAGGCCGCGCTCGGTTGGTTGTTGGGCGCAGGGCAGGCCCGCGGCATCGCGCTCGTCTTCGTGATCTCCGGCGTCATCGGTCTCGTGGTCACCCTGCTCGCCTTCCTGACTCGCTCCTACCGCCGTCTGACCGAGACGTACGTCTCTGCCGCGCCCGCGAACACGGTTGCGGGTACGGCGAACGACGCCCCGGTTGTGGGAGAGAGAGGGTCTCGACCTGGTTCCGATTGAGAGGCGGTGAACGCGGCAACAGTCGCAGGCTGGCCGCCGCCGCGTTCTGCCGCGGCGCTAGTCAGGATCGACGACCCGACCACCGGCGGCCCGAGCCAGGAACGTCACCCACATCCTGTACGGCCGCCAGCGTTCGGCGAGTTGGAGATAGTCCTCGTCGGACAAAGGGGCGGCGATGCCGTACAACCGCTCGATCATCGCCCGGCTGCGCGGCTCGATGAGGGGCAAGACGTCGGGCAATCCGCAAGCGCGGACGACCACGAGGGCGCTGTAGAACGGACCGATTCCGGGCAACCTCTGCAACTCTGACATCGCGTCGTCGGGGCTCATCGTCACCAGCCGGCTGACGTCGAGGTCACCGTTCGCGGCCCAGCGCGCCACCTCGTGCAGGCGCGGCACGGCGTACGCGGGCAGGCCCGGGATCGTCTCGACTTCGAGCAACCGGCTGGGGCTCGGGAAGGCATAGTGCCGTTGCCCGGCGAGGTCGAATGGCGTGCCGTACCCCTCGTTGAGCCACGACCTCACCTTGATTCCCTGGAATCGTGACCGGCGGAAGCTGATGATCGACCACGCCGCCGCTTCGAAGGGGTTCGTGAACTGGGGTGGGCGCAAACCGGGTGCGGAGTGCTGCAGACGCCCGATCACCGGCTCACGTAGCCCGAGTTCGACGAATCCCTGGCCGTCGACGTCGACGCTGAGGATGCGGGCGACCTGCGCTGCCACCACGTCTCGATCTGCGTCGGTGTGGATCGTCAGGTCGAGCGTCTCTCCCCTCTGCCGTACCTCCACCCCCGCGGCCCGCTCGTGGTCGCCGTCCACTGTGAAGGTGAGGCGCATGACGCCGTCGAAGGTCTTCTCGTCGCGGTGGCCGAACCCCACGCCATTCGCCTCTTCGAGGGAGAAGGGTCCGCGAGTAGGGATGGTCCGGGTGGTGATGCGTGTGTTCATGAGGAGAAGACTGCACCGGTAAAGTGCTCATCTTCTGATCACTTTTTCTGACAGTCTGTCGAATCGTGAGAGCAGACCGGTTGATCGCAACCCGCCGAGCGTGCCGGGCATTCGCCCGGGGGAATGTCGAATCGTGAGAGCAGATCGGTTGATCGCCACCCTGCTGGTGCTGCAAGCACGAGGCCGGGTGACCGCCGCGGACCTCGCAGACGAGCTCGAGGTCTCTGTCGCCACCGCCCGGCGAGACCTGGAGGCGCTGTCGGCCAGCGGCGTTCCGGTGTATCCCGAGCGCGGACGCAAGGGAGGTTGGCAGCTCGTCGGCGGGGCGCGGACGGATCTGTCCGGACTCACGGCAGGGGAGGCTCAGGCACTGTTCTCCCTCGTCGGTCCGGGTCGACGGCACCCCGAAGTGCGTGCCGCGCTCCGGAAACTGCTCCGTGCCCTGCCCGCCACCCTGCGCGACGAGGCGTCCGCCGCCTCTGATGCGGTCGTGGTCGATCCTGCCGGCTGGGGCGAGTCGGGACCGGGCAGGCCGGGTGACGCTGCTCCCCGCTGGCACGAGGATCTTCGCAGTGCGATCGTCCGTCGCAGACGAGTCGCCGTGACGTACCTCTCGCGCCACGGCGGTGAAACCACCCGCACGGTCGACCCATGGGCGCTCGTGGACAAGGACGGGGTGTGGTACCTCGTCGCCGGCACACCCGACGGACGACGCACCTTCCGACTCGACCGGATCGCGAACCTGACGGTCACCGAGTCCCCGGCCGAACGACCGCCACGCCTCGACGTCGAGGATCTCTGGCACGAGGTCGTGACGTCGGTTGAAGACAGGCGCGAGGCCGTTGTGGTCACCCTCGTCGCCCGGCCTGGTGCGTTGGCGATGCTGCGTCTGCGCTTCGGCCGAAGCCTCCAGGTCGGCGAGACGGACCGTGACGGCGTCCATGCCACCGTGGCCGGGCCAAGCGCCGATTGGACGGCTCGACTCCTCGCATCGTTCGCCGACGGGGTCGAGGTCCGGTCGCCTGAGTCGGTCAAGGAGCGCCTGGGCGAGATCGGGTCGTACCTGCATTCCAGGTACGGCGCACTCACACCAGCGGGTGCCACGTCTCCGCTGGTCGCAGATGGCGTACCGAACGACGGCTGACAAGGGCGTCACTGCGATTATTCGCAGTGAGGGCCGATATTGCCGTCGTTCGGTACGCCTCGGGTGTAGACCGCCGTTCTCGAGTCGCTAGGGATCCTTGGTCGCTAGTGCTCGTGCGGGTCGGCTTCGGCATCGGCCTGGGTCGGGTGGACCGTGCCGGGCACGTGGTCGGGTGGGCCGTACAACGCGTAGACCTTGAGATCCTCGTCGCCGGTGTTGACGACGTTGTGCCACGAACCGGCCGGCACCAGGATCGCGAAATCGTCCTCCACCTCGCGGGTGAAAGTCACCTCGTCCTTCGTCGGACCCATCTCGACGCGTCCCTGGCCCTGCTCGACGCGGAGGAACTGGTCAGTGCCGTGATGCACCTCCAACCCGATGTCACCGCCGGGCGGGATCGTCATCAGCGTCATCTGGAGGTGTTGACCGGTCCACACCGTCGTGCGGAAGTTGGGGTTCGCCAGGGTCGCCGACTCGATGTCGACGACGTACGGGTTGGGCCCGTGGTCGACTGATTCCATGGGGGTTTCCTTTCGTCGCATCCGCGACGCTACAAGCGGCCGCTGGTCAATCGTCGTCAGGCCAGAAGTTTCTAGAATCGCGACGTGACGCCTCTCGTTGTCCGCCAGATCCGTACCGACTTGGCCGACCGCCACGACGACACCCGGTCCGACGCAGTCCAGGAATACATGAAATCCGCCCTCCCCTGTCACGGCATCCCCCAGGCGGTCATCCGCCGCCTCGTGTCGGGGGCTCTCCAACGCCGCCCCGTGACCTCCCGAGAGACGTGGGAGGAGGCCGTTCGCTACCTATTCGACGAGGCGATGTTCCGCGACGAGCGCTGGGCGGCTATCGAGATCGCCACGAGACGGCCGTTCAGGCGCTGGCACGGCCCCGACTCGCTGCCACTGGCCGCCCACCTGGTCACGACCGGCGCCTGGTGGGACCTCGTCGACCCCGTCTCGACCGGGCTGGTGGGGTCGATCCTCCTCGCCCACCGACCCGAGACCACGCCGATCCTGGTCGGCTGGGCGACCGCCGACGACCTGTGGCTGCGACGCAGCGCCATCATCGCCCAACTCGCTCACAAGACCTGGACCGATCCAGACCTTCTGTCGTACGCGCTCGGCCAGAACCTCGAAGGCAGCCGGTACGGGTCGGAATTCTTTATCCGCAAGGCGATCGGCTGGGCTCTGCGACAGTACGGCAGAACCGATCCCGACTGGGTCCGGACGTTCGTCGACGCCCACGCCGCCCGGCTGTCCGGGCTCAGCCGCCGCGAGGCGCTGAAGCACCTGTGACGCGGTTGGCTCCCACGCGAGGTCCCAGTACGGTCACGGACATGCGGATCGACATCTGGAGCGACATCGTCTGCCCATGGTGCTACATCGGACTGACCCGATTCGGTCGGGTGCTCAGCTCGTACGAGCATGCAGATGGTGTGGACGTACACCTGCGTGCGTTTCAACTCGACCCCCACTTGCCCGAGGCATTCGACGGCACGGAAGTCGAGTACCTCGCCGAGTCGAAGGGCATGTCGCTCGATGGGGTACGGCAGATGTTCGACCACGTGCAGGCCGCGGCCTCGACAGAGGGACTTCGGCTCGACTTCGACCAGGTCAAGGTGGCGAACTCCCGCCGCGCTCACCGGCTCCTCCACGCCGCCCGCACGGCGGACCAAACCGGTCAGCCGGCTTGGGAAATCGCGCTTTCCCTGTTCAAGGCACATTTCGTCGACGGATTGTCGATCTCGGATCCCGACACCCTCGTGCGGCTTGCCACCGAGGCTGGGCTCGACGGCCGCCTGGCCAGCGAGGCGATGGATTCGGCCGAACTCGACCTCGAGGTCTCGGCCGACATCCAGCAGGCAGCGGCGTACGGCATAACGGGAGTGCCGTTCTTCGTGCTGGAGAACAAGTACGGCATCTCCGGAGCCCAGCCCGCCGAGGTGCTCACCTCGGCGCTGGAGCAGGTGTGGGCCGAGGTGCACGGGTGATCAACCCAGGGTGAGACCCCTGGTGAGGAGCAGATTGACCACCACCATGACCCCGAACGCGATGAGACCGCCGACGGGGATTGGTTTGAGCCCGAGTGGTTCGTACGGCACGTCGGCCACCTTGGACAAGAACATGAACGACATCGGGGCGCAGACGTAGACCGCCATGGTCGCCGACATGATCGCGATCGTCTCCCCGGCAGACAGGCTCATGCGGCTCATGGTCAGGTACGTGAAGGCCAGCAGCATGTTGACCGCGCTGGCGAGGAGCCAGGGCCAGAATGCCAGCGCCCATTGGCGCGGGCGATCGGAGCCGGCGTACCGGCGCACGAAGGGCGAGAACATCCGAGCCGCCACGAACATCAACCCGGCGCCCACGGCGAAGGCCACCAGCCGCGGCCACATGGGCCAACCCAACGCATCCGCGGTAGCCGCGGTGTCGCCGGCACCCATGGGCGTGATCACGAGGTACCCGACGCCTTCCATGATCGACGTGAAAGCGAACCAGAACCACAACAGTTGCCCGAACCCTCCGCGTCGCTTGAACGGCATCCAGAAGGCACACACGACTCCCGACACCAGACTGAAGATCGGTGCGGAGATCGCTGTGATCGCCACGGCCGCGGGCCCACGTGTGCCGTGGTGGTCGACGCCGAACGGGTACAGCGTTCCACTGTTGCCGAGGGCAATCCCGGTCAGGAGGTGAACTCCCTCGTGGACGAGGACCATCAACATCGAGCCGAATACCGCTCCGAGCGTGCTGCTGATCAGCACTGTTCGGGGTGTCTCGACAGCGGGTTGCTGGGCGTGCCCGGGCGAGGGGATGGTGGAGGGGTTCGGGGTTTCGGCGCTCATCGGGGGTCCTCGGTCGCTGGGGGGTGAGGCGGTCTCACTCGACAGGCGGAACCTAGCCGCGACCAGGCCGATCGTCGACGATCTCACGGACCGACACGCAGGGTGGGTACCGAGGGATCCCGTCGAGGCGGGCCGCTGCGTGCGGGATGCGTGTCTATCGGCGGCGCGGGCGTCCAACGTGTGGGTACCGAGGGATTCCGTCGAGGCGGGCCGCTGCCCCGACGTGTTCGCGCTCCGCAGGAACCTCTGCGGGAGCGGTGTACGTCGCGTGACACGACCCAATCTGCCCCTGATGCGCGATTTTGAACGTTCAAGTCACGACGGAGTCAGATTCACAGGCAGTTTCGGTACACATCGAAGTCGACGTCGCCAGGTTCGAAGTACACGTCTACGTCGTCGCGTTCCATTGGCCTGTGTCGGTGGAACCGGCCGACCTCGTTCCCACCGGCCCGCGGCCGGAAGCGTGTCCGCCGCGTGAGATGGCCGCAAACCGGTGCCGTTCGCACGGGAGGTTCAGCGGGGGGTTCCAGCCCGGACGCGACTTACACCGGCGTCGGGTTCTTGCGCGATGCGCGCTTGACCACATGACCACGAAGCGGACACGTAGTTCCAGTAGCACGAACTCTTCTCGTGGCGGTGACGCAGCGCGTTGGGATCGGCCGGCAGCGGCTGGGACGGGACCTGGTTCATGGCTCACCTCGGGTTGGACTACGAGAGCACTGAGCCACCCGGGCCTCCCGTGATACATCTTCAGCACCTCGATGCGCGACGAGCAGGTCTTCGGCGGCGAACACGACGAGTGCGGCGACGAGTGCGGCTGCGGTCTCGGGCTCATGCTCGACGGGATCGAACGCCACCTCGACAGCATCCCGAACTGAGCGAAGCGTCCTGAGTCCGCCCCCGGCCTTCTGCGCGAGAATCCCGGTATGGGTGAGTTCTGGGCACATGTCGGGATCAGCGGGTCACAGGTGATCAGCGTGGCGGTGAGCGCTGGGGTGCTCTATCTCGTGTACGCCGCGGTCATGCGTCTGTGGGGACAGAGGATTCGTTCCAGCACGTCGACGCTGAGCCTCGCCCTTACCGCGCTCACCGGATCGCTCATCGCCAGATCCATGCTCGGCGACGCGCCGACCTTGACGGGAGGTTTGGTCGCGCTGGCGACTCTCATCGGCCTCGAGGCCGTGTTCGGAGTCCTGCGCCAGCGACTTCCGGCCCCGAAGAAGCACCGACGGCGTGCTCCGACCGTCATCCTGGTCGACGGTCTCGTTCTGCACGCGGCGCTCTCGGCCACTCGCCTCAGCGAGCGGGACCTGACAGCCCGTCTGCGCCAGATGGGAATCCTGAGTTATGCGGACTTGGCCTTGGTTGTGTTGGAAGACCGTGGCGGGTTGTCGGTCGTCCGCGCTGGGGAACGCATCGACCGCGCCTTCCTCGCTGATGTGCGCGGCGCTGCGTCTCTGCCGGACTCCATCGTGCGGCAGCAAGTCGAGGGTTGAACCCGACAAGTTCGGCTTGGTCCAGCTCTCACCTCTATGCGGTCAACACGTCGCCGGACCACCACCGCAAGATCCGCATCGCCATCAAAGTGACCCACCGCGACGGCTCCCCGACCTGTTCCATCTCGAACCAGACCCGGCCTCGCGGGTGCCACTCCAGCGCCCAGCGACCGTCGGCGCGACGGCGGCTCAGCAAGAGTTCGATTGCCTCGGCGCATCGCTGGTCGGGCTGCGCACCGGTCAACGACGATGCTTGGGCGAGGTGGTCCAGACCGCGAAGGACGTTGTAGTACCAGCGCCACGGATACCCCAGCAGCAGGAACTCCGGATCGGCCGGTTCACCGTCGGAGAGCTTGCGGAACATCTGCCGTACCAGGAGAAATTCTACACCTCTCGCTCGCGCGCCCCGTGACTCGTCGGTGCCGCCTGTGACCCGTTCGAACTCCAGCAGGCCCTCCAGGACGTCGATGGTGGAGTGGTACGACGACCGCGTCGATCCGTTCGCTCGCTCGCAATTCCACCCGCCGTCAGGCTGCTGCTCGCCCAGGAGCCGCTCGACGAGAGGGGTCATGTCGAGGCCGAAGTAGCAGCCGTCGGCGACCGTCCGGCCGTTGATGCACTCCTCGACCTCTCCACCCCAGTAGGGAAGTTCGTCGTACTCCCACCTGCCGTTCTCGCCGATCAACTTCACCGCGCGCCGAGCGGCATCGGATGTCGGCTCCAGTCCCATCTGGCGCAGATCGGAGAGCACGTTCATCGTGGCCGTCCAGGGTTGCCCCTCGGCCTGGAACAACTCCGAGGTGAAGTCGCCGGGGAAGCAGGCTCCCCCAGCCCACGTGCCGTCGGGGTCTTCGAGGGCCAGCAGCCTGGCGCCCCACCCCTCGCGTTCGATGCGCTGTCGCTCGGTGCTCCACATGGCCTCCGGGGCATTCTGCAGATCCCGCATCACCTGCCATCTGATCGCCGGGTCGCCGTCGAGGAGCCATGCGAGAACGGAAGGATGGACGTCGGTTGCGCCGCCACGATCGGGGTTCGCCATGAGGTCACGCTAGGCAGGTTCGGGCTGATGCCGCCAGACTCGTGGTCGGGAAGGCTGGGCACCATTCCCACCCGGATCTCTCGGCTGAGCCAGCAGACTGACCGGTTGGCCACCGAGGAGTGAGATGAACAGCTACACGCTCAACAACGACGTCGTCATTCCTGCGCTCGGGCTCGGGGTGTTCCAGTCCCCTCCCCAGGAGACAGCGGCTGCAGTTGCGGCCGCGCTGCGCGCCGGGTACAGACATGTCGACACCGCCGCTGCGTACGGGAACGAGCGTCAGGTCGGAGAGGCACTGCGTGACTCTGGCCTCCACCGGTCCGAGGTGTTCGTCGAGACCAAGATCTGGATCACCGACTTCGGGTACGACGAGACCTTGCACGCGTACGACAAGAGCTCCCGCAAGCTCGGGGTGGACCAGATTGACCTCTTGATCCTGCACCAGCCGCTGCCGTCGGAGTTCGACAGGACTCTCGAGGCGTACCGCGCTTTGGAGACCTTGCTCGCGGACGGGCGAGTCCGCGCCATCGGGGTCAGCAACTTCATGGTGGATCACTTGACCCGGCTGCTCGACTCGGTCAAGGTCGTGCCGGCGGTCAACCAGATCGAGGTGCACCCGTACTTCGCGCAACGGGACGTCCAGGAACACGGGGCGAAGCACGGGATCCTCACGCAGGCTTGGTCCCCGATCGGAGGGATCACGTTCTACCGGGACGGGCGACACACCAGCACTCTGCAGGATCCGACGATCGGTGCCATCGCCGCCGAGCACGGCAAGGGCCCGGCCCAGGTCATGCTCCGCTGGCACCTCCAACAGGGACGCCAGGTCATCCCCAAGTCGACCAACCCCACTCGGATCGTCGAGAACATCGAGGTGTTCGACTTCGTCCTCACGCCCGACCAACTGCAGGCGATCGACGGTCTGGATACCGGGGTACGGGGCGGACCGGACCCCGCAGCCATCACGCTCGCCACGTTCGGCCGGGCGATTCCCGAGGCTTGACACCCGACCGAGTGTGACGCGTCGTCACCGTCAAGGAATTGGGTACGGCTTCACCTTCAGACCCGACGTACCCGAAATCAGCTTGGAATGACCACGACGAACGTGCGATCCGCAGGGGCGAGCCAGGTGGGAATGGCCGCATCGAAGGTCGCCAACACAGCGCCGTGGGTGGCCGCGAGATTGACCAGGTGCAGATCGGTGACTTGCTGATGGCCGGCCAGTACGGCCAAGTCGACCCTCGGCTGGGCCAGCGAAGAGGCGTCCTCCAGGAGGGTCCAGCGGGGGTCGCGGCGCATCCCCGACAGGATGTGGGTGACATCGACGGCTCGCCGAGGCGAACCGGTCACCGACGGGTTGAGCAAGAGTCGGTACAGCGCTGCCTCGGTCAGAGGGGTGGTCGCCCATGACCTGTCGAGCGTCGACAGGAATTGGTGCGCCGCCGCGTGGTGCATGTGGGTCGTGAGGCAGAGCGCGACCAACGCATTGACGTCGAACAGCGCGGGTCGGGGGTCAGGCATCCCTGAGCTCGGCGATCAGGTCGTCGGTCACGACGTCGCCGTCGCCGACCATGACGGGGAAGGGACTGTATGCGTAGTCGACAGTCACCGACGATCCACTGGCCAATCCGCGTCGGGCCAATTCA